>NZ_JAALED010000348.1:0-1310 GCF_014145155.1 Dietzia sp. B19
CGCGCGGTTCCTGGCGAGCCGGATCAGGGCAGCAGGCCGGCCGGCTCCAGCTGATCGGTGCCGTGCCGGACCCGCCAGCTGGCGATGGGGTAGGCGCCGCTGGCGGGGTCCTCGCGCGCGACCAGCGCCCAGTAGTCGGCGTGGGCGAAGTCGGTCGTGAACTCGACCACCGTGAAGCCGTGGCGGTCCAGGTCCACCCAACGCACGTGTCGGTTGACCTGAGTGAGGGCCCCCTGCGCGGTCTGCGACAACGGGTTGCCCTCGGGGAGGTTCACCATGTCGTCGATGTTGTTGCTGGTGATCGACGGGGTGACGAACTCGATCGCGCCGACGCCCGCGCCCGGGTAGTTCGCCGGCTCGAACGGCACCTCGTTGGCCCACGAGGTGTGGATGTCGCCGGTGAGGAAGACGGTGTTGCGGGTGCCGGCGGCGCGGATCACCTCCATCAACCGGCGGCGCTCGCCCGCGTAGCCGTCCCACTGGTCGGGGTTGTAGGTGATGCCCTCGCGCGGGACGCCCAGCAGCTCGGTGAGCGCGGCCGTGGTCTGTGGCTCGAGCGGGGGCAGGAGCACGGGCGTGATCATCACCGAGTTGCCGATGACGTTCCACCGGGCGGTCGACGAACTCAGCCCGCGGGCCAGCCAGTCGAACTGGGCGGCGCCGGTCATGGTGCCGGTGACATCGATCGCGTGACCGTCGAAGCGGTCCGGTCCCTCCGTGCGGTAGGAGCGCAGGTCGAGCATGCTGATCTCGGCGAGCGAACCCCAGCGCAACCGCCGGTAGAGGTGACCGCCGTCGCGGAGGGACTCGGGGCGCACGGGCATCCACTCGAAGTAGGCCTGGGAGCTGGCGGCCTTGCGGTCGGAGAACGGCCCCTGGTGCGGGTGGTGGTTCTCGGCGCCGTCGGACCAGTTGTCGTTCGCGAGCTCGTGGTCGTCCCACGTGACGATCCACGGCACGTGCGCGTGCAGGGACTGCAGATCCGGGTCGGTGCGGTACTGGGCCAGGCGGATCCGGTAGTCGGCCAGCGTCACGATGTCGTGCGGGGGATCGTGGGGCCGGACCGCGCCGAACTTGCCGGTGTACTCACCACGGCCGTACTCGTAGATGTAGTCGCCCAGTTCGACGATCGCATCGAGATCCCCGCGCGCCTCGAGGTGGCGGTAGCCGGAGAAGTACCCCGCCTCCCAGTTGGAGCAGGAGACCACCCCGATGCGCCAGCGGCCGGAGGCGGGGAGCGCGCCGTGGGCGGGCGCGGTGCGGGTGCGGCCGGTGTGCGAGGTCTGGCCGAGGGCACGGAAGCGGTAGTG
>NZ_JAALED010000349.1:0-2093 GCF_014145155.1 Dietzia sp. B19
GGCGGCAGCCCGTTCGGCCCGCTCGACGGCGGCGTCGCGGTCGGCGCGGAGGAGCTCGACCTCGGCCTCCAGGCGCGTGAGGGTGGAGGTCACCTGCTCGCGGTCGAAGCCCTTGCGGACCACCGCGAAGGGGTCGGCGCCCGTGGTGGGCATGTGTGTGCTCGACATGGCCCCACCCTAGCGGGGAGGCCCCGCCCGGACCCTAGTGCGACCCGGCGGCCGGCTCGACCAGTTCCAGGAGCACGCCCCCGGCGTCCTTGGGGTGCACGAAGTTGATCCGTGAACCCGCCGTGCCTCTCTTCGGTTCCGGGTACAGCACCCGCACACCGCGTCCGGTGAGGTGCTCGGTGATGGCCTCGATGTCGGTCACCCGGACCGCCATCTGCTGGATGCCCGGGCCGTTGCGATCCAGGTACTTGGCGATCGTCGACGACTCGTCGAGGGGGGCGAGCACCTGGAGGAGGGCGCTTCCGTCCGGTCGGCCGGGCGACCCCAGCATGGCCTCGCGTACTCCCTGCTCCTCGTTGACCTCCTCGTGGAGGTTCTCCATCCCGAGGTTGTCCCGGTACCAGGACACGGCGGCGTCGAAGTCGGGAACCGCCACTCCGACGTGGTCGATCGCCACGACGAGTTCGGCGGGGAGCAGGGGCTGGCCGGCTGGGGTAGTGGTCATGGGGACCACGGTAGTCGGTGACGGCAGACGGTAGTTTGGCGTGTACACGTACAGCCCCTCGAATGGAAGGTCCGCAATGTCCGCCGACTCCACCCGCACCGTCATCGTCTCCGGGGCCCGCACCCCGTTCGGCCGTCTCCAGGGCGGTCTGTCCTCCCTGTCCGCCCCCGAACTGGGCGGGATCGCCATCCGCGGGGCTCTCGAGCGCGGCGGCGTGCCCGCCGAGGCCGTCGATCAGGTGATCATGGGTCAGGTGCTGTCCGCCGGGAACGGGCAGATGCCCGCGCGTCAGGCGTCGCTGGCCGCCGGTATCCCCCAGCGGGTGGACGCGCTGAGCATCAACAAGATGTGCCTGTCCGGCCTGACGGCCATCGCGCTGGCGGACCAGGCGATCCGCGCCGGATACTCCGAGGTCGTCGTGGCGGGCGGCCAGGAGTCGATGTCCCAGGCGCCCCACCTGCTGCCCAAGAGCCGTGCCGGGTACAAGTACGGTTCCATCGAGGTCCTGGACCACATGGCCTACGACGGCCTGCACGACGTGCCCACCGACCAGCCGATGGGCGCGCTCACCGAAGCGCGCAACGCCGAGTTGGAGATCACCCGCGAGCACCAGGACGAGTTCGCGGCCGTCTCCCACCAGCGCGCCGCGGCCGCGTGGGCCGAGGGTCGGTTCGCGGACGAGGTGGTCCCCGTGACGGTGAAGGGCCGCAAGGGCGACACGGTCGTGGAGACCGACGAGGGTGTTCGCGCCGAGTCGACCGCCGAGTCGATGGGCAAGCTCAGGCCCGCGTTCGCGAAGGACGGGACCATCACCGCGGGATCCTCCTCCCAGATCTCCGACGGCGCCTCCGCCGTCATCGTCACCACCGCCGCCCGTGCGGAGGCCGAGGGGTGGCCGGTGCTGGCCGAGATCGTCGGCTACGGCACCGTCGCCGGCCCGGACTCGACCCTGCAGCACCAGCCCGCCGACGCGGTCCTCGACGCCTGTCGTCGTTCGGACGTCGAGGTCGACTCCATCGACCTGTTCGAGTTCAACGAGGCCTTCGCCTCGGTCGGTCTGCACTCGACCAAGGTCCTGGGCGTGAGCCCCGACAAGGTCAACGTCAACGGTGGCGCCATCTCGATCGGGCACCCGATCGGGGTGTCGGGCAACCGCGTCGTCCTGACCCTCGCACTGGAGCTGGCCCGCCGCGGCGGTGGCCTCGGGGCGGCGGCCCTCTGCGGCGGCGGCGGACAGGGTGACGCGCTGTTGATCCGCGTGCCCGCGACCAGCTGACACCCGATCGGACCGGCCGTGGCAGGATCGAAGGCGTGACGAGACCAGGTAACCGACCCCCGTCCGCCTCCGAGCAGAAGCTCGCGGCGTCCCTCGCCGGCGCCGTCGATCTGTCGGGGTTGAAGAAACGGGCGGAGGCGAAGC
>NZ_JAALED010000350.1:0-9183 GCF_014145155.1 Dietzia sp. B19
CCGGGATCCCGGATCTGCTCGGCGAACTCGAGGAGCAGGGCTGGGGGTCGCTGTGGTTCGGCGAGGCCGTCGGGCGCGAGGCGTTCACCGCCGCGCAGCTCTACCTCGGGGCCACCCGGCGCATGGTCATCGGTACGGGCATCGCCAACATCTACGGTCGGGACGCCTCGGCGGCGGGGGCGGCCGCGCGCACCATCGAGGCCATGCACCCCGGCCGTTTCGTCCTGGGCCTGGGCGTGTCCCACGCCCCGCTGGTCGAACGGCACCGCGGGCACAACTACGGGCGCCCGCTGTCGGCGATGCGCGAGTACCTCGACGCGCTCGACCGGACCCAGCCCATGGCGGCGGGGGAGGACACCATGCCGCCGGTGGTCCTGGCCGCCCTCGGCCCCAAGATGCTCGAGTTGTCCCGGGACCGGACCGCCGGCGCGCACCCTTATCTGACCCTCCCCGAGCACACGGCGCGGGCGCGCGAGATCCTCGGCGGAACCGGGGAGGACGGACCGGCCCTGGTCGTGGAACACGCCGCGGTGGTCGCCGCCGGCGTGGAGGACGACGACGAGCTGTGGCGGTCGCGGGCCCGGGACCACCTGAACATCTACACCGGGCTGCCCAACTACCGGAACTCCTGGACCCGCCAGGGTTTCGACGAGTCCGACTACGTCCGAGGCGGCAGCGACCGCCTCCAGTCGGCCATGGTGACCCGGGGGGTCGAGGCCACCCGGGCGCGGGTACAGGAACACCTGGACGCGGGCGCCTCGACGGTGCTCGTGCAGGTGCTCGGGGAGAACATCCTGGTCCCGCCGGTCGAGGACTGGCGGCACGCGTACGAGGGCCTCCTGGGCTGACGGGACCCGGTGCGGGGTCAGCCGGTGTAGGCGACGGTGTCGACGACGACCGGTCCCGCCACGGCACCCCCGGTGGTGGTGAGCCGGTATTCCACCCGGCCGGATCCGGTGGGGATGATCGCGTCGTAGGGGTGCGCGATGGGGTCCGGGATCCCGAGGGAGATCCGCGGGTGGGGGATCTGCGCGACCTTCTGCCCGCTCGTGCCGGTGTCCAGGTTGCGCCAGGAGAGCGTGGCGGTCAGTGCGCACGGACCCACGCCGACGACCGCGAAGGCCCAGCTCACACTGGCCGTCCCGGGATAGCCGTCACCTCGCAGTGAGGTGGACACGGCACCGGCGCACGCACCGGTGGGTGATCCGCCCCAGGCGACCAGACGGTTCGGGGCGAGCAGGAGCTGGGTGAGGGCCTCGGAGGAGTCCTGTGCGTTCGCGGTGGCCGGGGCCGCGAGGGCGGCGGCCAGTGCGACTGCCGTGGCGGCGAGGGTCGCGGTCACGGTGGCGGTGGGTCGGCGGATGGCCCGCCGGGTCGTGCCGGTGGTGTTCACCACCCCCATGCTGGCACCGGGTGAGGCGGACCACAAGGGTCCGGGGTCGACAGCGAACGCGTTCGACACCTGTCTGTAGTGTCCGACTGAAGGGTTTCCGAGAGGACACATCAATGGGCGGCAGGACGCGCGGCGGGGACGCTGTTCGGGCGGAGCAGAACGGACTGATCGTCGTCCTGGCCTTCGGCGGGATCGTCATGTCCCTCACCCAGACCCTGGTGATCCCGCTGCTGGGGATGCTGCCCGCCATCCTCGGCACCTCGGCGACCAACGCCGCGTGGGTCGTCACGGTGACCCTGCTCGCCGGAGCGGTGGCCGGCCCGATGATGGGCCGCCTCGGCGACCTCTATCCCAAGAAGAACGTCCTGATCGGCGTCACCGCGGTGATGGTCATCGGGTCCGTCCTGTGCGCACTGTCCACTTCGCTGTGGCCGATGCTCATCGGGCGTGCGCTCCAGGGCGTGGGGATCGGCGTGATCCCTATCGGCATCGCGACGATGCGCGAGGTGCTGCCCGCCGCGCGACTCGGCCCGGCGATCGCCCTCATGAGCTCCTCGTTGGGGGTCGGTGGTGCGCTCGGGCTCCCGGCAGCCGCGGCGCTGGCCCAATACGGCTCCTGGCAGTGGATGTTCTGGGGTACGGCGGTGCTCGGCGTGGGGATCATCGTCATGATGGCCCTGCGTATCCGGTCGCTCCCGGCCGCCAAACCCGACGGGACCCTGGACCCGATCGGAGCCGTGGGACTCGCGGTGGGTCTGATCTCGCTCCTGCTGGCGGTGTCGAAGGGCGCGGACTGGGGCTGGCTCTCGGCGTTGACCCTCGGGCTGTTCGCGCTGGCTGCCGTCGCGTTTCCCGTGTGGGGCTGGTGGGTGCTGCGTCACCCGTCCCCGCTCATCGACCTGAGGGTGGCGGCCCGCCGACCGGTCCTGTTGACCAACATCGCCTCGATCCTCGTGGGCATGGGTCTGTACGCGCAGCTGCTCGTCATCCCCCAGATACTCCAGCTCCCGGTGGCCACCGGCCACGGGCTGGGGCAGTCGATGGTCGCCATGGGGCTGTGGATCGCGCCCGGCGGGTTGGCCATGATGGCCGTCTCCCCGATCAGCGGACGACTCATCACCACACGGGGTCCCAAGCCCACGCTCATCCTGGGATCGCTGGTCATCGCATCGGGGTACGCCTCCGCCATGTTCCTCATGGGCTCGACGTGGGGCGTCATGATCGCGGCCGTCATCACCAGCTCCGGCGTGGGTCTGGCCTACGGTGCCATGCCCGCCCTCATCATGTCGTCGGTGCCGCACTCCGAGATGGGGTCCGCCAACAGCGTCAACACCCTCATGCGGTCGATCGGCACCACCACGGCCGCGGCGGTACTCGGGGTGATCCTCACGCAGATGTCCGTGGACTTCGGGGGGTTGTTCGTGCCCACCGAGACCGGTTTCCGCGTGGGCCTGTTGCTCGGGTGCGGGGTCGCTCTGGCGGCTGCCGCGGTCGCCGCCATGATCCCGCCCCCGTGGGAGACGGAGGACTGACCCACGGCACCTCGGGACGCACCCCCCCGAGGCGTTGCAGGATCGTTACCTGATCCGCATATGTGTTCGATATAATCGAACACAGGAGCGATTCAGGCGAGGAGTAGCGATGATCTGCAGTGGCAGTGCGGCCGATGGCGTGGCCGCCGAACTCCTCGCCTCAGAGGTGCTGTTCGCCGAGAATCGCGCGGCCGCCGCGAGATGCCGGGGTGTCCATGCCCTCGTCGAGCACCACGAACGGCAGCTCGAGGCGCGACTGCAGGAGATGGGCCCGGGGGAGCCTGACTGGTCCAGGCTCGACCCCATCGATCACACCTGCCAGTCTCTGGTCGCCACGACCGGTGTGACGTACTCGCGGGCGAGTGACGTGGTCGGGTTGGCCGTGGACGTGCACGCCTGGGCCCCCGCGGTTCTGGATGCGATGGAATCGGGGCTGTTATGCGAGCGCATCGCGATGCTGCTGTGTAACCGGATCAGGGACGTGGACCCCTCCCTCAGCCACGAGGTACAGGCCGCTGTCGTCGAGGACTATCTCAAGCGACTCCATAGGGGGGAGCGGCCCAACCGGAGGACGATCTCCCGGCACGCGGACAACGTCGTCGCGAAGATCGACCCGGAGGGCGAGGCCGAGCGCCGCCGTGACGCCGCCTTCGGTCGGGGCGTGCGATTTCGCAGAGAAGACCGCGGGATGTGCACCATGACAGCCCGTCTGCCCGCAGCTGCGGGGGCGGTTCTCGCGGAGCGAATCGACGCCTTCGCGGGAAAAGCGGCGCCGGGTGACCGCCGCACCCTCGCGCAGCGGCGCGCCGACGCGTTGGTGGCGATGGCCACCGGTGACCATGTCGTTGTGGACCCCGACGGCGGGTATCGCGGCACATCCGCCGCAGGATCTGCGGACCCGACGCCGGCTTCAGCCCGCGGCTCGGACGCGGCTCGGGGCGAGGGAAACGGCGCGCGCACGGGCGAGGCCGCCGGCAGCGGGGCCGGTGATGGTGCCCCTGCTGCTGCTGCTGCTGAGGCGGGGCAGCGGGGTGCCGATGGAGCGGACGACCCCGTGCACGCACCGGTGAACGTCTCGCCGCTACTGCGTCCGCGTGTGACCGTGATCGCCAACGGAGTCGGAGCGCCTCAACTGGAGTTCGCCAGAACGGGAGAAGCAGCGCTCGAGACCCTGACCCGTCTGCTCGAGTCCGCGAAGGGCGCGACCTTCGAGCTCGTGGACACTCGACCCGGAACCCACGATGGCGGTGAGAGCGCCTATCGCCATCGGATTCCTCCAGACCTGGCGCGACGGGTCCGAATGAGAGACGGGACCTGTCGGCATCCCGGTTGCGCGGTGCCGGCGGAATCCTGCGACATAGATCATATTGTCCCCTTCAACCACTCCGATCCCTCGAGTGGCGGGCTGACCATCGAGAAGAACCTGATGTGCATGTGTCGGCGGCATCACCGGTACAAGACCTTCTCCGACGCCCACTATGAGTACCTCGACGGCGGGCGGATCAAGATCCGATTCGGCAGACATGTCCTGACCACAACTCCTACAGGCCCGCTGGCGCGGGCCCGCGGGTTCGTGACCGCCCCGGTGTCCCCGCGTCCCAACCGGCCACCCGGGAGGTCGCCGGGCGCCAGCTCCGAAGATGGCCCCGAGCGCAGCAGGCGGCGCGGCGATCACGACGACGACCCGCCCCCGTTCTGACGGGGGCCGGACCCCAGATCCCGGATCCCGGACCCCGCGCCCCGGGCGCTCTCTCTGCTATTGGTTCTGCCGCCGGCTCAACTCTGCGCGCGGGCGATGATCTCCTCGGCGAGCTCAGCTGGGCGTTCCTCGGGTATCCAGTGGCTCGCACCGGACATCTCCACGAAGCGGTAGTCGGCGTCCACGTAGTGGGCGGTCCGCTCGGCGCCACCGCGGCCGAGTGCCGGGTCGTGATCGCTCCAGACGAAGGTCGTGGGCACGCGGACACGGGCGGTCGCCTTCCCGGGTGAGGCGAAGGGCAGCGCGCGGTACCACCCCAGTCCACCGGGCACGGCGCCGTCGGCGACCATCTCGCTGCGGTAGCGGGCGATCATCTCCGGCGTCATGCCCATCGTGGCGAGAGCGCGTTCCGCCGGGCCTCCGTCCGAAGTGAGCACCCGCTCGGGAACCCGCGGCAACTGGAAGAACCCGATGTACCAGGAGCGCAGCAGCTGGTCGGAGACGATCATCGCGCGGCGGAAGGCCGCCAGGTGGGGCACCGACACCGCGGTGAGCGACCGGACCCGGTCGGGATGCGCGGCGGCCACACCCCACGCCACGGCCGCGCCCCAGTCGTGGCCGACGACGTGGGCGGCGGGCAGGTTCGCGCTGTCGAGCAGGGCGAGGACGTCGCCCACCAACTCGGACAGTCGATATGCCCGCCGACCCCTGGGGCGGGCGGTGGAGCAGTAGCCACGCTGGTCCAGGACCAGCGTGCGGAACCCGGCCGCGTGGAGGAGGGGCGCCACCGCGTCCCAGCTGCTCGTGCGCTGCGGGAATCCGTGGAGGAGCACTACGACCTCGCCGTCGGCCGGGCCGGAGTCGATGGCCCGGAAACGGAGGCGGCCGCGGGAGAACGTGATCTCCGCGGACCGCGGCGGCTCGGAACCCAGCGATTCAGAGCTCAGCGGCTCGGAACCCAGCGATTCAGAACTCGGCGGAGTCTGGCCTGGGACGGTCGGATCAGCCACGGACGTATCCTCTCCGGACGGCCCGCTCGAGGATGCCCAGGGTCGCTTTGAGTGCGGACGCGTCCAGCACCGGCAGGATGCCGGAATCGCGCCACTTGGGATGGGCGTCGGACCAGTCGTAGTAGCTCACGACCTCCGTCAGTGGCCCGTCGAGGTCCCCGGCGCTGCCTCCGCCTCCGCCTCCGTCCGCGGTCCCGCTGCCGAGCTGCGTCAGGCGATACCCGTAGGTGTGACCGATCGGCGGCTTGATCTGGCCGTCGATGGTCCAGGCGATCTCCTCACCCGGCAGGAACCGGGTGATGATGACGGTCACGTCGTACCGGCCGAGGTCGTAGTCGCCGAGCGATTCCCGATCCATGTGCACGACGAACCGGTCGCCCGAGGCCGTGACCGTCGAGCCCTCGGCCGACTGGAGCATCCCCGAGGAGTCGATGGCCACGTGACCGTCGGGGTCGCAGAGCACGGCGAACACCCGGTCCGCCGGCGCCGCGATGACCCGCCTGGCCTCGAGGCGTGTCCCGGGGGCGGCGTCGTCGGCCCCGGACGAGCTGGTCGATTCGCTGTCCGTCATGCCGTTGACGCTACCCCCGGGTATCAGCGCGGCGATGCCATCAGCACCGCTCCGGCCTCACATCCGTGCCGCCTTCAGATCCGTGCCGCCCTCACATCCGTGCCGCACTCAGATCCGTGCCGCGATCAGATCCGTGCGGGATCCGGCCGGTCCCACGCACGGTGGGTCGCCAGCAGCGGCTTGAGCGCGGGCAGGACTCCCGCCGCCTCGTCCACCACCACGACACCGGGGGTGTCGGCGGTGAGCCCGAAGTCGACGAACTGGTCGACGGGCGCGAGCGAGGCGATCGCCTTCTTGTGGCGGAACATCTCGCTGATCAGCACGTCCGTCCTCGGGTGGGCGGGGAGGTCCACCACGACGAGGGCGTCGAACTCGATCGAGCGCTGGGTCTGGTACGTCCGGGACACGGTGACGGTCGCGTCCGGTTCCCCTTCGCCCAGTCGGCCGCCGGTCGGGGCGATGACCAGCGGGACCATGTCGTCGTCGAATACAGCCTGCTCCAGCGCCTTGACCGCGGCGACGTCGGAGGCCTCGGTGACGAGGATCCCGATGAGGCGACCGTCGGAGGGCCACTCGCGGCCGATCTGGGACAGAGCGGGGCTGGTGACGACCTCGGCCACCGGGACCTTGGCGGGCGCGGGTAGACCGAGACCGGTGGCGACGGTGACGGCGAGGTCGTGGTCGATCCGGGCCAGCTGCTCGACCTGGCGGATCTTGATGTTCTCCTCGTAGCACTTGCCCAGCTCGAAGGTGTACGCGCCGGCGATGTGCTCCTTCTCGACCTCGGTCATGCTGTTGTAGAACAGGGTCGCCTGCGAGTAGTGGTCGTCGAAGGTGGCCGACGCGTCCCGGAGCACCTGCGCGTCGGCGATGTGCTGCGCCACCTCGACCAGGGCACCGTCGTCGGCGCCGGCCAGGAACGGGCACCCGCCGTCGAGGCTGTTGGGCTTGTACGGCGCGACCCCCACGTGGTCGGCGGTCTGGTGCATACCGTCCCGCAGCATGTCGTTGACCGGGGCGTGCGGGCGGTTGATCGGCAGCTGCCCGAAGTTCGGTCCACCCAGCCGCGAGATCTGGGTGTCGAGGTAGGAGAACAGCCGGCCCTGGAGGAGCGGGTCGTTGGTCACGTCGATCCCGGGCACGAGGTGGCCCGGGTGGAACGCGATCTGCTCCGTCTCCGCGAAGTAGTTCTTGGGGTTGGCGTTGAGCGTCATGGTGCCGATCACCTGAACCGGCGCGAGCTCCTCCGGGACGATCTTGGTGGGGTCGAGCAGATCAATGCCGTGGAACATCTCGCTGACACCGTTCTCATCCACCGTGTCCGGGAACACCTGGATGCCCAGGTCCCATTTGGGGAACGCGCCCGCCTCGATGGCGTCGGCCAGGTCCCTTCGGTGCAGGTCCGGATCCATACCGGCCGCGATCTGGGCCTCCTCCCACACCAGCGAGTGCACGCCGAGGTGGGGCTTCCAGTGGAACTTGACCAGGTTGGTCTCGCCGGCCGCGTTGATCAGCCGGAACGTGTGGACGCCGAAGCCCTCCATCATCCGGTAGGAGCGGGGGATGCCGCGGTCGGACATGTTCCACATCGCGTGCGCCTGACCCTCGGTGTGGAGTGAGACGAAGTCCCAGAACGTATCGTGTGCGCTCTGGGCCTGCGGGATCTCGCGGTCCGGGTGCGGCTTGCCCGCGTGGATGACGTCCGGGAACTTGATGGCGTCCTGGATGAAGAACACGGGGATGTTGTTGCCGACCAGGTCCCAGGTCCCCTCCTCGGAGTAGAACTTGGTGGCGAACCCGCGGGTATCGCGGACGCTGTCGGCAGACCCGCGCGACCCGAGGACGGTGGAGAAGCGGACAAAGACCTCGGTCTGCTTGCCCTCCGCGAACAACCCGGCGCGGCACACGCTCGCCGCCGCCCCGTTGGCCTCGAAGACACCGTGAGCACCGGCGCCGCGGGCGTGGACCACGCGCTCCGGGATCCGCTCGTGGTCGAAGTGGGTGATCTTCTCCCGCAGGTGGTGATCCTGCAGGAGGGTCGGGCCGCGGCGGCCGGCCTTCTGGGAGTGGTCCGTCTCAGAGAGCCGCGCCCCCTGCGCGGTGGTGAGGAACTCGCCCTGCTGGCGGGCGGCGTCCTCGGTGTCAGAGGACTCCGCACCGGTGGGGCTGAACGGCGTCGGGCCCTTCTGGTCAGGCTTGGGGGGAAGCGGGCCGGTGGGGTCGGTCGGCTCCTCGAGTGACGGGGGCTTTGGCGCCGGGACGCCGGGCACGACGTCTCCGCCGCCGATGACCTCGTCGGCGAGTCTGCCGGCGGCGTCGGCGACCTTCTTGGCCGCGGCGCCGGCCGTCTTGGATGCGGCGGACTTCTTGTCGGACATGTGACTCCTCCGAGGGTTGCGTGTGAGTTCACGGGTCGTGCCGACTCTCCCACTCGGCGCGGACTTCGCAACCAGTCGCAAAGGGGTCGGAGCAGGAGTACGCTCCGGCGCTCGGCCACCCGGTCCCGCGGCGTGCGGGTCCCGTTCCCGGCGGCGTGTCCTCATGCTGCGCGAAGTCGACGTCGTCTGAGGTCAGCGCGCCTAGGGTGTTCCCATGACGACCCACGGTGAGGACGCCGGCACGGCCGCGATCCCCCGATCCCATCTCCCGTATCCGGTGGTCCTGGCGGCGGCCTGGGCGGCCTGCCTGCTCCTGATCGCCGGGGGCGGGTGGATCCTCGGCCAGGCCATCGGCCGATTGTCGGTGATCCTGGCGCCGCTCGCCATCGCGGTGTTGCTCGCCGCCATGCTCCGGCCGCTGGTGGACCGCGTGCCCCGGCCGGTCCCGCGGGCGCTGGCGGCGCTCGTCGTCGTCCTCGGGGTCCTGGGGCTGGTCGTGGGAGCCCTGGCGGTGGTCACCACCCAGCTCGCGACCGGGGTACCGGAGATGCGCGAGAAGCTCGGCAGCGGCGTCGACACCGCCCTGCAGTGGCTGGAGGA
>NZ_JAALED010000350.1:9220-12726 GCF_014145155.1 Dietzia sp. B19
GCTCCACCTGACCGCCGACCGGCTGCAGGAGGCCGTCACCCAGGTCCGCGCCTGGATCGAGTCCCACTCCGAGGCCGTGGCCGCCGGTGCGGTCCAGTTCGGGCACACGGCCGTCGACGCGGTGGCCGGTCTGCTCATCTGCCTGGTGGCACTGTTCTTCTTCCTCTATCAGGGGGAGAAGCTGTGGGCGTTCTTCGTCCGGTGGTTCCCCCGCGCGAGCCGCCTCAACGTCGACCGCGCGCTGCGACAGGGCTGGGGCAGCCTCGGCGCCTACACCCGGACGCAGCTCACCGTGGCCGCGATCAATGCCACCGGGGTCGGGCTCGGTGCGCTGGTGCTGCGCGTGCCCTTCGTGATCCCCATCGTGGTGGTGGTGTTCCTCGCGTCGTTCGTCCCCATCGTGGGCACCCTCGTCGCGGGGCTGATCCCCACCGCGCTGGCGCTGGTGGACCGGGGACCGGTGATCGCGATCGCGATGCTGGCGATCGTCCTGGTGGTCCACCAGGTGGAGTCGCACGTGCTGCAGCCCGTCCTCATGGGTCACGCGGTGGCCCTTCACCCGCTGGCCGTGATCGTGGTGGTGGCCTCGGGCACCTACCTGTTCGGCATCGTGGGAGCGCTGTTCGCCGTCCCCGTCACCGCCATGGTGAACACCGTGGTGCGGTACCTGGCAGGGGGGACGGGCGGGGACGTGGACCGGGAACCCGCCGAGGGGCCGGGACTGGTGCCCGACCGCGCCGTGGTCTCCGGGCCGGACGACGACTCCGGACCTGACGACGACGAGCCCGCGTCACCCGGCGGCGACCCCGCCACCCGCTGACCCACCACCCCCACCGAGAGGAACCGATGACCTTCAGCATGGAACTGACCGACGAGCAGCGCGAGCTGCAGGGCTGGGCCCACGCCTTCGCCGAGGAGGTCATCCGGCCGGCCGCCCGCGAGTGGGACGAGCGCGAGGAGACGCCCTGGCCGATCATCCAGGAGGCCGCCAAGATCGGGCTGTACGGCTACGAGATCATGGCCACGCTGCGGGAGGATGCCACCGGTCAGTCCTACCCGATCCTGTGCGAGGAGCTGTTCTGGGGAGACGGGGGGATCGGCTTGTCCATCATGGGTACCGGACTCGCCGCGGCAGGTATCGCCTCAGCCGGGACCACCGAACAGATCATCGAGTGGGTGCCCCGCTGCTACGGCACCGAAGCCGAACCGGCGGTCGGCGGGTTCTGCTCGTCCGAGCCGGAGGCCGGCAGCGACGTGGGCAACATGCGCACCCGGGCCCGCTACGACGAGGCCACCGACGAGTGGGTGATCTCCGGACTGAAGGCCTGGGTGACCAACGGCGGGGTGGCCTCGGTCCTCGTGGTGCAGGCGGTGGTGGACCCGGAGCTCGGTTCCCGCGGCCAGGCCGCCTTCGTCATGGAGGCCGGGACCCCCGGGATCGAGGCCGGACCCCGACTCAAGAAGCACGGACTGCGCGCGTCGGCGACCGCCGACATCTTCTTCGACGACGTCCGCGTGCCGGGCTCGGCGCTGCTGGGCGGCAAGGACAAGCTCGACGAGAAGCTGGCCCGCGCCCGGGAGGGCGAGCGGACCGGTGGCCAGGCGGCCATGGCGACGTTCGAACGGACCCGACCCACCGTGGGCGCGATGGCCGTGGGCATCGCGCGGGCGGCACACGAGTACGCGCTCGAGTACGCCAAGGGGCGGGTGGTGTTCGGCCGACCGATCATCGAGAACCAGGCCATCTCGTTCCTGCTCGCGGACATGGCGGTGGAGATCGACGCCTCTCGACTGCTGGTGCGCCGGGCCGCATGGTTGGGCGCGACCCGGCAGCCCATGGCCCGGGCCGAGGGGTCGATGTCCAAGCTCAAAGCCGGTCGTACCGCCGTGTGGGCCACCGAGCGTGCCATCCAGATCCTCGGCGGGGTGGGGTACACCCGCGAGTACCCGGTCGAGCGGATGCACCGCGACGCCAAGATCTTCGACATCTTCGAGGGCACCGAGCAGATCCAGCAGCTGGTGATCGCCCGCGCGATCTCCGGTCAGCGGTTGCCGTGACCGCCGTCGAGGTGGTGCGGTCGAGCGTGGTCCACGCGTCTCGCGACGAGGTGTGGGCGCGCGTGGTCACCGCGGACGGGGTCAGTGACGAGTTCCGGCCTCTGCTGCGGATGCGCTTCCCGGCGCGACTGGCGGGGGCCTCCATCGCGGACCTGCCGCTGGGCCGGTCGATCGGGCGGGCGTGGATCCTGCTCGGCGGGGTCATCCCGGTGGAGTACGACGACCTGGTCCTGGTCGACCTGGAGGCCCCCCGGTTCTTCCAGGAGCGTTCGGAGCTCGGGTCGTGTCGGGTGTGGGAGCACCGCCGAGAGCTCGAATCGCTGGCCGACGGCTCCACCCGCGTCACCGACACCCTGCGGGCCGTACCGCGTGCGCTGGTGCCCGGATCGGTCGTCCGTGTGGTGGTCGGGGCACTGTTCGCCCACCGGCACCGGCGGCTCGCGCGGGAGTTCGGATGAGCGTCCGGGCCGGATGTGATCGAGAGAACTGCTCCCCGGGCCCCTGAGGGCGCACAATGGGTCGAGGTGCTCCTTGCGACGAGGTACGGCGCGGAGACCGTCCCCGAGGGGGAATGCGACATGCAGAACAGCGATGTGCACAAGACCGAGATACAGCGGACAAGGCTCCACGGACGCGAGCTGGCGTACCGCGAGGCGGGAGCCGGCGAGGGCAAGCCGACGCTGCTCCTCATCCACGGCATGGCGGGCAGTTCCGTCACCTGGCGGGAATTGATCCCGCGTCTGGAATCGAGGTTCCACATCATCGCCCCCGACCTGCCGGGCCACGGGGAGAGCTCCCTCGACTTCGACGACTACTCGCTCGGGGCGATGGCCTCCGCCCTGCGCGACCTGCTGGTGGTCAAGGGCATCAGGCGGTGCACGGTGATCGGCCAGTCGCTCGGTGGCGGCGTGGCCCTGCAGTTCGTCTACCAGTACCCCGACTTCTGCGAGCGCATCGCGCTGATCGGCAGCGGCGGCCTGGGCAAGGAGGTCAACTGGATCCTGCGCCTGCTCGCGGTCCCCGGAGCCGAGCTCCTGCTGACCGCGGGTGCGGCCCCGTTCCTGGTGTCCGCCGGGGACAAGGCCCGCGGGTTCCTCACCGGCAGGGGAGTCCGCGCGATCGCGCTCGAGGAGCCGTGGGCGGCGTACGAGTCGCTCGGCAGGCCCGGGCACCGGCGCACGTTCTTCAAGACCCTCCGCGCGGTCGTGGACAACAAGGGGCAGGCCGTCTCCGCCAGCAACAGGCTCTATCTGGCGGCGCAGTTGCCCTTCCAGCTGATCTGGGGCGACCGCGACCCGATCATCCCCGTCTCGCACGGACACACCACCCACGAG
Organism: Dietzia sp. B19; assembly: GCF_014145155.1. Taxonomy (NCBI): domain Bacteria; kingdom Bacillati; phylum Actinomycetota; class Actinomycetes; order Mycobacteriales; family Dietziaceae; genus Dietzia; species Dietzia sp. B19. The sequence goes on from NZ_JAALED010000350.1 coordinate 12,613, forward strand.
GCGATCCCGGGCAGCCGGCTCGCGATCGTCGAGGGCACCGGGCATTATCCGCACGTCGAGGACCCCGCCGCGGTCGAGCGGATCCTGGTCGACTTCATGGAGTCGACCGAGCCG
>NZ_JAALED010000350.1:12781-15212 GCF_014145155.1 Dietzia sp. B19
TCCTCGGTGAGCTCGTGACCGCGGGCGGGGACGAAGACCGATAGGGACCGCTGAACCGACAGGGCCCGGCTGGAGATGACGGCGGCCCCGGCCCCGTCGTGGGGGCCGGGGCCGGCTCGGGTCTGTCAGGCGTCGGTCTCGACCGTGTCGCCGCCCGTCGCGACGTCGTCGCCGGTGGCGTCGTCGGCAGCGGTGTCGTCCGAAGCGGTGTCGTCGCCGTCGGTCTCGGTGCCGTCGGTGTCACCGTCCCCCGGGATCTCGGCGTCGATGCCACGGAGGATGTCGATCGCGCCCGCGATGTCGCCGGTCATCGCGGTGGAGATGGCCAGGTCGGCGTTCGTCTCGCACTCCTCGCCCGACAGTCCGGGCGCGACGCCGCCGACGGAACCGAGGAAGTCGTACGCGGAGATCGTGCCGCAGAGCTGCTGCGCGATGGCCGAGACCTCGGCGGGGGTCTCGGCGCCGTCGATGTCCGTCTCGACGGTCGTGGGGGCGCCGACCGACCCGCTGTCGAGCCCGGGGAGATCGCTCTGGGCGGCGGCCAGTCCCGCACCGGAGAAGGACAGGGCGGCAGCGGAACCGATGATCGCGATGGTCTTCTTCATGGTGGTCACCTTTCGTTCGGGCGCCGGGGTCTCCCGGAGACACGGCGGTCACCGTAACGGCGACAGTGCCAGCGTGCTGTGACCGCGATCACTCCCTGTCGGAGCCCGGTCGGTGGAATGTCGTGATGCGCTGGAGCGACGGCGCCCGGACAAATTCTTCTTCATCTCGCGGAGTGTTTGCCGCGTCGACGCTCTCCGGGGATGCTTGTCCCATGAGTGGAACCGCCGAGATCTATGACGCCGTCCTCAGCCCGGGCAAACTCGAGTTGCTCCGGGCGTGGATCCGCCACCAGTCGTGGTTCGACGGTGACCCGACGCGGCTGGAGCAGGTGACCGCCTACCGGTTCGTCGACCCCGACGGCGAGGTGGGCATGGAGGCCTTCCTCGTCTCGGACGGTGCGCGCACGTTCCACGTCCCCGTGACCTACCGGGGGGCGGAGCTCCCGGGGGCGCAGGACGCACTGGTCGGGACGCTCGAACACTCTGTCCTCGGTCGTCGCTGGGTGTACGACGCGCCGGCGGACCCCGTGTACGTGGCCGAGGTGCGGCGGGTGGTCAGTCACCGCGACACCGCCGCCGACCATCTGGCGGTGGAGGACGGCACGATCACCCCGTCGCCCGTCAACGTCCGGGGTGGCGGGGACGGGGCGACGGGCGACAGCGACGCCGATGCCGCACCTCAGGTGATCCGGGTGATCTCGGAGGAGAACGACGCCGAGGCTGACCGCCCCCTGATCGGCTCGCCGGGCACGCTCAGCGGGACCTGGGAGGACGCCGACGGCTCGCATTCCGCGGTCTTCGTCGTCGTCTCCTAAGACCTGTCGGCTAGGACCTGGCGGCTAAGACCTGGCGGTGCAGTTCTTGCCGGGGGGCGCCGTCCGGCCCCGGGGGCGTCACCGGGCCGGACGGGGGTCCTCCCGGCCGGGCCGGGCGGGGACTCAGGCCTGCTTGATGGCCGAGAGCTCGATCTCGAGGGTGACCTTCTCGGAGACGAGCACGCCACCGGTCTCGAGCGCCGCGTTCCAGGTCAGGCCGAAGTCGCTGCGGTTGATGACCGTGGTGCCCTCGAAGCCGGCGCGGAGGTTGCCGAACGGGTCGGTGGCGGTGCCCTCGTACTCGAACGGGATGGTCACGGACTTGGTGGTGCCCTTGATGGTGAGGTCGCCGGTCACGTCGACGCCGCCGGAGCCGTTGGCCGCGATCTTCGTCGAGCGGAAGGTGATCTCCGGGTGGTTGTCCATGTCGAAGAAGTCGTTGGACTTCAGGTGTCCGTCACGGTCGGCGTTGCGGGTGTCGATCGAGGAGGCGGTGATGACGACCTCGGCGGTCGCGCCGTCGACGCCCTCCGCGGGGACGTTGACCGTGCCCGTGTAGTCGTTGAACGACCCGCGGACCTTGGTGACCATGGCGTGGCGGGTGACGAAGCCGAGGCGGGTGTGGGTGGGGTCGATGTTCCAGGTGCCGGTGAGGTCGGTGAGCGTCGCGGTCATGGTGACTCCTTCGGTGGTCCCCGGCTGGACACCGGAGCGATTGGTTGTTGTGTCACCTACAGTAGCGCCTCAATGGTGATGCGTCAACAAGAAGTTCGGAGAAATTCGGATGAGTTCGGATCGGTCGGTCACCCCACGTGACGGCGCAGGAAGTGCAGCGCGTGGGTGACCGCGAGGTCGTGGCACGGCCGGCCGGGGAAGAGATCGAAGTGATCGCCCGGGTAGTGGCGCACCTCGGCGCGGGCGGCGAACGCCGCGGTGCTCGCGGCGTGCGGTGGGGCGCTCCGGTCCAGGTCGGCGATCTGGACCAGCACGGGGGTCCCGGCGAGCTCCGCG
>NZ_JAALED010000351.1:0-4730 GCF_014145155.1 Dietzia sp. B19
GGCGCGTCCTGGCGGAGACCGGGCACGTCAGCGGGCACGCGGACCGGGTGGGGGTGCGCATCGATCCGGCCGGGCCCGTGCCCCGGTCGAGCACCCGCGAGATCCCCAGCGAGGGCATGGTGCGCGGCGCGGTGCAGGTCCCGGCCGACGGTTCACCGGTCGTGTTCGGACCCGACCACCCCGTCACGGGCGGGTACCCGGTGATCGGGGTGTTGACCTCGCGGTCGTCGGACTCACTGTCCCAACTCCTGCCGGGAGCGCCGGTGAGCTTCCGGAGGGTGTCGGAGTGACCGACTAGGGTGTGCCAGGCGGAACCAAGTACCCTGGACCGTTGGTGTGCGCGGAAATCACTGCCTGCGGGCCGGTTTTCGTCCCTCACCGAAAGACGACTCTCTTCGAGGTGAAAGCAGACCATGCCAGCGATCGTCCTGATCGGCGCCCAGTGGGGCGACGAGGGCAAGGGGAAGGCCACCGACATCCTGGGCGGCCGCGTCGAGTACGTGGTCAAGCCCAACGGCGGGAACAACGCCGGCCACACCGTTGTGGTGGGCGGAGAGAAGTACGAGCTCAAGCTCCTCCCCGCCGGGATCCTCTCGCCCACCGCCGTGCCCGTGATCGGCAACGGCGTGGTGGTCAACCTCGAGGCGCTGTTCGAGGAGATCGACGGCCTCGAGGCCCGCGGCGCCGACACCTCGCGGCTGCGCATCTCCGCCGACGCCCACCTGGTGGCCCCGTACCACCAGGCGCTGGACAAGGTGACCGAGCGGTTCCTGGGCAAGAAGGCCATCGGTACCACCGGCCGCGGCATCGGCCCCACCTACGCCGACAAGGTCTCGCGGGTGGGGATCCGCGTGCAGGACGTCTTCGACGAGTCCATCCTGCGGCAGAAGATCGAGGGCGCGCTGCACCTCAAGAACCAGATCTTCGTCAAGATCTACAACCGCCGCGCGGTCGAGGTCGACGAGATGGTGGAGTACTTCCTCTCTTACGCCGCCCGGCTTCGACCCATGGTCAGCGACACCACCCTCATGCTCAACCAGGCCCTGGAGCGCGGCGAGTCCGTGCTGATGGAGGGCGGCCAGGCCACCATGCTGGACGTCGACCACGGCACCTACCCGTTCGTCACCTCGTCCAACCCCACCGCCGGCGGCGCCTGCGTGGGGTCGGGCGTCGGGCCGACCAAGATCACCCACTCGCTGGGCATCGTCAAGGCGTACACCACGCGAGTGGGCGCCGGGCCGTTCCCGACCGAGCTCTTTGACAAGTGGGGCGAATACCTGCAGGTCACCGGCGGCGAGGTGGGCGTCAACACCGGCCGCACCCGGCGCTGCGGTTGGTACGACGCCGTGATCGCGCGCTACGCCGCCCGGGTCAACGGGTTCACCGACTACTTCCTCACCAAGCTCGATGTGCTCACCGGCATCGGCGAGATCCCCATCTGCGTGGCCTACGACGTCGACGGCGTCCGGCACGACGAGATGCCCATGTCGCAGACCGACTTCCACCACGCCACGCCGATCTACGAGACCATGCCCGGCTGGGAGGTCGACATCACGGGGGCGCGCGAGTTCAGCGATCTGCCGCCGGAGGCCCGCGCCTACGTGCTACGGCTCGAGGAGCTGGCCGGTTGCCACATGTCGTACATCGGGGTGGGCCCGGGCCGCGACCAGAACGTGGTGCGGCGCGACATCCTGAGCTGACCCGGGCCGGCGACTCAGGCCGCGGGGTGGCAGGACGACCCGCGTGATCGGGCGGAGGGACGAGGTATCCGGGGATATAGTCCCCTGCGGCGGTGTCGTTGATCCGCAGCCGGCCGCGTCCCCTCGACGATCGGATGACGCCCATGCCTTCCCTCGCCCGTCTCGGCGTCGCCGCCGCGACCACCGTCCTCACCTCGGTCACCCTCTGGTCAGGAGCCGGGGTGGCGGCAGCGCAGGAACTGACGCTCGTGGGGGCGCCCCGGAACGCCCCCAGCGCGACCTACACCAGTCTCAGCTCCCTGTCCGTCACCCGCTCGTCCGGTGAACCCGTCGTGTCCTACGCCAACAGGTCCGGGCGCGACCTCTTCTGCCTGACGATCCTCAGCACCGCTGAGGTGGTCAACGCCTACTACGATTTCCTCCGCACTCTCGAACCGGACGCGGAGGAGATCGAACTGCCCGACGAGCTCGAGGCGAGCGTCGAGGCCGCCGAGCAGGCCGGCCGGTTCGGGTATCTCACCTTCGAATCCGCGCCGGGCTCACGAGGCCCCGTCGACCCCGTGTTCGCCGTGCTCCCAGCGGACGGGTCGTTCGCGCTCGAAGCCGTGTCGAGCTGTACCGGGGACGGATACGTCGAGGTCGAGAGCACGACCTCGGGCGGGTACATCGGGTCACTTCCGGTGGGGTCGTCGGGCCTCGCGTCGAGCAGCGGGAAGACCACGGGTTCACTCGCGCTGGGCGTGGTCGCCGCGGTGGCGGTCGGAATCGGTGTGGCCACCGGGTCCACCTCAGCGCCCCCGTTCTGAGTGCTGGGCGGTGCCGGGGTTCAGCTTCGGCGTCAGCTCGGCAGGCCAGGGATCTGCGGAAGGGGGAACGCCCCGCCCGCCACTCCCGCGCCGACGGCCAGAGCGATGGAGACTCCCACCCCCGCGAGGATGATGAGACCGGCTCCGACGATGGGGTTGTCCAGGGAGCCGCCGTCCGCTGATCCCGACGCCTGCGCAACGTAGGCGACATGGCCGTCCGGGACGGGGGCGGCGTGGGCGGGCGCAACGGCAACGGAAGTGGCGGCGGTCAGAGCGAGAGCGGCGGCGGCAGAGGTTGTGCGGGTCATGATCATGTCTCCAGTATCGACTCTGAATGGACGGGCATTACCTACGGCCGTTCCTGCGGTCGGCTCGCGGCCCTCTGTGCGGCGGTGATGCACGCTCCGGCGCCGGCCCACTGTGCGGCCGCCTCGCGGCTCTGTGCGCCCGGCTCTATGATTCGGCGCGTTCTCGGAGGTATCGGCCGAGAAAGTCCGTTCCAGAACTCGCCGAGGACGCACGAACCGAGACGAGCCTTCGCGGATCGCTCCTCATCGCTCCTTGACGGTCCTGACCGCTCCCGAGAGGCGTCGATCTCGGGAGCGATCCGAGGGCAACGATCTGGCTGTGGATTGTCGTCCTGCTCATCCACAGCGGGCCGGCCACTACCCGGTGGACGGGCGTTCGCGTAGCACCATGCGGTCATGCCACCGACACACTCAGACCCTGCGCGCTCAGACCCTGCGCGACCGCCGAGGCGTGAGGCGGCCTTCGTCAGAGCCGTCTACGGTGGCGAGCCGTTCCTGGTCAACAGCGCACTGGCTGCGGGGATCCTCACAAGACAGGATCTGCGCACCCGCTTCCGTCGACTGCACCCGAGGGTCTACGTGCGAGCGTCAGCCGAACTCGACCCGGCGCAGAAGATCCGCGCGGCCTGGCTATGGGGTGGCCCACGCTCGGTGATCTGCGGGGGCGCCGCCGGGCACCTGGCCGGGGAGGCGTACTTCGGGGAGGAGCTAGTTCGCGACGAGGTCCAGCTCTGGAGGCCGACCTGGCGCAGGGCCCCGCCCGGGATCGTCGTCCGCAAGTGGACCGCCACTCCCGACCATCTGCTGTGGCAGGGGATGGCCGTGACGACCCCCGCCAGGACCGCAATCGACCTCGCCCGGCATATGGCGTCTGATGTCCGGGCGGTCGCGGCGCTCGATTCCATGTGTCGCACAGGCGGCACTGATCCGGATGCGATCGCGGCGGCGGCGTTCGCCATGGCAGGTCAGACCGGGGTCCGTCGTGTGCTGGGGTTGCTGCCCGCCGTGGATCCGTTGGCCGAGTCGCCCAAGGAGTCCGAACTGCGGTTGATCATGGGGGCGACTGATCTGCCGGTGTTCGAGTCGCAGGTCGAGGTGCGAGATGAGTCCGGCGCGCTGGTGTCGCGACTCGACCTGGGTAACCGCCGGTGGAAGGTCGGGTTGCAGTACGACGGCAACGAGCATCTGACCCGGGCCCGTCGAGACGGCGATTCCGTGGCGATGCTGCGGCTGGCGTCACTGGGATGGGAGGTGAGGCGGGTGACACAAGGTCTGCTGCACACCCCGCGGACGCTCACCAGATTCGTTCGCGGGGCCTTCGAGAAGCAGGGCTGGGAGCATTCCGTGTGACCCGGTCGCATTCACTGAATCCCGGTCACGTTCTGGGACGGGCCCACTCGGCCGATGCATCCAGGATCGCGCCGGATCGGGGTGGCCGCCGGATCGGGGATGGCCGGCGGGTGGCGACAGGCGGGTGGCGACAGGCGGGGTCGCGATCTCTAGGGCAATTGGCGGAACGCGTTGCGGAGAGCTGCCACGGCCTCGTCGACGTCGAATCCCGAGCCTGCGGCGCGCTCGGCGAACTCCTCCGCGGCCCGGGCCAGCACCGCGCCGGGCAGATCGGCTGCTGAGACGAACGTCCCCGACCGGCCGCGGCCCTCCAGAACTCCCGACTCCTCGAGTTCGCGGTAGACCTTCGCGGCGGTGGCGCTGGAGACTCCGACCTCCTCCGCGAGCGTGCGCACGGCGGGCAGCCGAGTCCCTGCGGTGAGCACCCCACGCCGGACGCCCTCGACTATCTGCCCCTTGAGTTGGCGGAACGGCGGCTCCGCCGAGGCGGGGTCCACGGCCAGGGTCATCCCGGCCACCCGGGAGCCCGAACCCGGCGTGCGGGAGCCTGAACCCGGCGTGCGGGA
>NZ_JAALED010000352.1:0-7312 GCF_014145155.1 Dietzia sp. B19
GGCGACGTGCTGCGGTTCCACGGCTTCGGCGCCACCTCGCCCGGCGGTCAGCGCGCCGCGGAGCTGCGCACCGGACTCACCCGCCTCGAGCGGATGGAGCCGCGGGGCGGATCCCGCATCGGCCGGTCCCACACCATCCAGGGCGGATACGGGGCCGGGGACTCCGGCGGGCCCGTCTTCCACGGCGACCTGCTGGTGGGCATCCATTCCGGTTCCGACCACGCACGACGCCAGCCCGACGGCACCAATCCGGCCTGGTACGAGTCGGTCCCGTTCCAGAACGGTTGGATCGACTGGATGATCGCCAACCGATGACGACGAGGTACCGGTCGCACCCGGCCGTCACTCACGTGCACCGGACCGCCCGCGTATTTGTCACACTGAACAGATGACCTCGCCGGAGCAGCCGGAGCTCGTGATCCGTCGCGCCTCGCGCGGCGACCTCGATCTGGTGCTGACCGCCGACGACCTGTTCAGCTACCCGCCCACCGCGGAGTGGACCCGGGACTTCCTCGACAACGGATCCAACCTGCTGTTGCTGGCGCTGCAGGACGAGGTCCCGGTGGGCATGTTGGTGGCGGTGGAGACCGGTTACCTGGGCGCCAGCCCGGACCTGTTCGTCTACGGGATCCGGGTGAGCGAACCGCTGCGTGGCCGCGGGATCGCCCATCAACTGGTGGACAAGGCGCTCGGCATCGCCGAGGAGGCCGGCTGTCGCAGACTGTGGGGGTCGATGCACCACGACCAGGAGCTGGGCGCCGACTCCCCGCTCTCCCCGCCGGAAGCGACCACGGGGTCCACAACCTTCGTCATCCCGATTCCGTGAGACCCTGCGGAACCGTGTATCGTGACCCCCATGCAGCGCGTGCTCCTTCTTGGGTGCCGCGGCGGGGCCCGCTGAGGCGGACCGGCTCCCCGTCGCGGGATCTCGTCGCGCCGGTCCGATCCCCACAGATCGAATCCACGGAAGTAGAGCCCCGCAATGAATCCCGCTGACGCATTCGTCTCGTCGTCGTCGACCATCACTCCCCCCTCCAAGCCCGGACGCCCCGACCAACCGTCGTGGAACCGACAGAAGGGCTCCTCGATGCCGGCCCACCGGTACCGGCCCTTCGCGGAGGAGGTCGAGGACGTCTCGCTGCCCGACCGCACCTGGCCGGACAAGGTCATCACCCACGCGCCCCAGTGGTGCGCCGTGGATCTGCGCGACGGCAACCAGGCGCTGATCGACCCCATGAGCCCGGCCCGCAAGCGCCGGATGTTCGAACTGCTGGTCCGCATGGGTTACAAGGAGATCGAGGTCGGGTTCCCGTCTGCCTCGCAGACCGACTACGACTTCGTCCGCGAGATCATCGAGGACGAGGCGATCCCCTCCGACGTCACCATCCAGGTGCTGGTGCAGTGCCGGGAGGACCTGATCCGCCGCACGTTCGAGGCGTGCGAAGGCGCGTCCAACGTGATCGTGCACTTCTACAACTCGACCTCGATCCTGCAGCGCAAGGTCGTTTTCCGTAAGGACCGCGACGCGATCAAGAAGATCGCCACCGACGCCGCCGAGCTGGTGACCGCCATCGCGAAGGACTACCCGGACACCAACTGGCGCTGGGAGTACTCGCCCGAGTCGTTCACCGGCACCGAGCTCGCGTTCTCCAAGGAGGTCTGCGACGCCGTCACCGAGGTCGTGGGCGCCACTCCGGAGAACCCGATCATCCTCAACCTGCCCGCGACGGTCGAGATGGCCACGCCCAACGTGTACGCCGACCAGATCGAGTGGATGCACCGCAATCTGGCGCGCCGCGACTCCACGATCCTGTCGCTACACCCGCACAACGACCGTGGCACCGGCGTGGCCGCCGCCGAGCTGGCCTTCCAGGCCGGCGCCGACCGCATCGAGGGCTGCCTGTTCGGCAACGGCGAGCGCACCGGCAACGTCTGCCTGGTGACGCTGGGCATGAACCTGCTCACCCGCGGCGTCGACCCGCAGATCAACTTCTCGGACATGGACGAGATCCGCCGCACCGTCGAGTACGCCAACCAGCTGCGCGTACCCGAGCGTCACCCCTACGGCGGCGACCTGGTCTTCACCGCCTTCTCGGGCTCGCACCAGGACGCGATCAACAAGGGCTTCGACGCACTGCAGGTCGAGGCCGACGCGCAGGGCGAGGACATCACCGACATCACGTGGGAGGTCCCCTACCTGCCCGTGGATCCCAAGGACGAGGGCCGCACCTACGAGGCCGTGATCCGCGTGAACTCGCAGTCCGGCAAGGGCGGCGTGGCCTACATCATGAAGAGCGACTACGGCCTGCAGCTGCCGCGGCGCCTGCAGATGGAGTTCTCCGCCCTGGTGCAGAACGTCACCGATTCCGAGGGTGGCGAGGTCACGCCCAAGCAGATGTGGGACATCTTCTCGCTGGAGTACCTGGACCGCGTCTCACCCATGGAGCGCATGTCGCAGCACCTCGTTCCCGCCGAGACCGACGACGGTGTGGACTCGATCGACGCCGTGGTCAAGTGGAAGGGCGAGACCAAGGAGCTGACCGGGTCCGGTAACGGTCCCCTGGCGGCGTTCGTCGCTGCGCTCAACGAGATGTTCGACGACGAGGTGCGCATCCTCGATTACTCGGAGCACGCCATGACCGCCGGCGACGACGCCACCGCGGCGGCGTACGTCGAGGTGCAGTTCGGCAACCGGGTGTTCTGGGGCGTCGGCCGGGCCGGTTCCATCACCACCGCGACACTGCGCGCCGTGGTCTCGGCCGTGAACCGCGCGTACGCCGACGAGGCCGTGGTCCCCGACGAGACAGTGGGCAGCACCGTGGGCGCCCGGACCTGGGCCCCCTGACGCCTGGGGGCTGCTCCCCCGGGGGCCGGCCCCGTCGAGAAGAGCGTTCCGCACACATCGCCCGAGAAGGGGGTGCGCGGAACGGTCTTATCGATGATGGGAGCGAGCGCGAGGGCGCCGGGGCGAACATGGGGCCATCGCGAGGGCGCTGGGGCGGGGGTCAGTCCTCGAGAGCGGGCTTGATGTGCTCCCAGCCGGCCTCGAAGTTCTTGAGGAAGTTCGGCCAGTTGTGCAGCCCCGTGTCGGAGTAGTCCACCCGGTGGTCGACGTTCGCGCGGTCGAGCGCCCTCTCGAAGGCCTCGGTGCCCTCGCGCACGCCCTTCTCCAGGACCAGTCCGATGAGCAGGTTCTGGACGTCCGCGCCGCCGCCGTACTCCTGCAGGTCCTCCGGGCCGATCTCGCCACTGCCGGACGAGAAGTAGACGGCCTTGCCACGCAGTCCCTCCGGGTGAGAGATGGTGTCGTTCTCCGCCCAGCGCCCGCTTCGGTGCGGACCCCACATGTTGTCCACCTGGCCACCGCGGGTCTCCACGCTGAGCCGGACGGTCTGGTAACCGAGCGCGTCCATCGTGGAGTAGTAGCCGCTGAAGGACATCACGGCGTCGTGGAGCCCGGGGTGCGTGGCGGCCAGGTGCATGGCCGCCTGGCCGCCCATCGAGATCCCCCCGATCCCGTTCCTGCCGCTCGTCTCGAGCTGCTCGGCCACGACGCCCGGCAGCTCCTCGGTGAGGAAGGTCTCCCACTTGTTGTTGCCCAGGACCGGGTCCGGCTGCTCCCAGTCGGTGTAGTACGAGGCGAACGCGCCGGCGGGATTGACCACGTGACGTCCTCGTCCGCGAGCCGATCCTCGATCTGGCCCTGGTGGTTCCACCCGGTGCTGCTCACCGGGGCGCCGACGCCGTCGAGCATGTAGAGCACCGGAGCGGCGCCCTCACCCCGGGACGGGACCACCTCGACGGTGATCTCGCGCTGCATCGATTCCGAGGCGACGATCCAGTACTGATACTCCCCCCGCGTGCGCTCGACTCCCCGGAACTCGGTCTCGGTGATGCTCGGATCGACCGGGGAGGGCGTCCCGATGGGGGCAGAGGATCCCTCACCGAGCGGGATGTCCGCGGAGCCCACCGACCCGAGCGAACCGGCGGTCGAGCCCAGAGGGACGGAACCCACGGCCTCGATGATGGTCTCCAGATCGTCCGGCCCCAACGTGGCCGGGTCGATGCTGCCGAGCTGCGCTCCGGCCGGGGCGACCGAACCGAGGGTCAGGGCGAGGGCCAGCGCGCCGGCGGTGGCGGTGGCGGCGAATCGGGGCATTCCGACAGCCATACGGCTCCAGAGTTCTCAGTGATGACTTAAGAACCTTAGCCGCAGCAACTTGAATCGGCCCACTCACCGCACGGCCTCACGACTCCCGCAACGCCTCCTCGACGGCCTTGCGCAGGTCCTCAGGCTTACGGTTGGGGCCGAACCGACCCACCACGGTGCCGTCACGCCCGATGAGGAACTTGGTGAAGTTCCACGAGATCCGACCGCCCAGCAGACCGGATTCCTGCGACTTGAGCCAGCGGTACAGCGGGTGGGTGCCCGATCCGTTGACCTCGATCTTCGAGAACAGCGGGAACTCCACCCCGAAGTTGCGCTCACAGAACGACCCGATCTCCTCGTCGGTGCCCGGCTCCTGGTGCGCGAACTGGTCACACGGGAAGCCCAACACCACGAAGCCCTGGTCGCGGTACTCCTCGTACAGCTTCTGCAACCCCTTGTACTGGGGGGTGAACCCGCATTTGCTGGCGGTGTTGACCACCAAGACGACCTGACCGGCGTAGTCGGCCAGATCCTTCTCGCTCCCATCGAGCAGGCCTGCTCGGAAATCCGTGAGGGTGACATTGTCATCGGGCACGGCGCGTCTCCTCGTCGTCGTCATGACCGGCGGGCTTCACCCGCCGTCCGTCCCGAGGCTTCCACACTCCGGGCCGCTCACGCACCCGGCATCACCGGGCCGCCGACGCCTCGGGCATTCTCAGTGCCGACACCGCACCGATCAACCCCAGGATCGCCAGGAAGACCAGCGCCCACTCGACCCCCGCCAGCGCGATGACCGAACTGATGCCGCCCACCACGAGCAGGATGATCCCCATGGCCGAGTTGGAGACCGCGACGTAGGTCGTCCGCAGGTCGCCCTCGGCCACGTCCACGACATAGGTCTTGCGCCCCACGCGGACCCCGGAGTGCAACAACGTGAGCAGGAAGTATCCGCCCACGAAGAACACGGTCCCCAGCGCGGACGAGCCGTCGACGCCGGGGAGCGAGACGGCCACCACGAAACCCAGCGCCACGATCGAGGCGGCGGCGGCCGCCCACGCCATGAGCCGACGACTGGACCGGTCGGCGAGCCGGCCGAAGATCCGCCCCCCGACGAGTGAGGCGATCCCGGAGGCGAGGATGAACCCGCCGAGCCCGGCCAGTGCCCCGGTGCCCGCCGCGACGGACATCGACACGATGAACGGCGGACTCAGCGACGACACGAGGATCAGGCCACGCACGGTGACGAACCTGCGGAACGTCCGGTCCTCGCGGAGCATCCGGGCCGCCTCGGCGAACCAGGATCCGCCGCCGTCGCCGTCCTGGTGATCGGCGGCCCCGGCGGCGGCCTCTCCCGCGGGCTCGGTGACCCGCGCGTAGACTAGCGCCGAGAGCACCCACAGCACGGCGCCACCGGCCAGCAACAGGGCGAGGTCGCCGGGGCCCAGATCGTCGCCGCCGAACGCACGGATCGCCAGGCCCAGGGTGACGGCCACGATCCCGGCCGCAGAGGTGGCGAGCCCGATGATCTGGCCCCGCTCGCCCGAGGGGATGGTGCGGCCCTGGACGTCCTTGGAGGCGATCGAGCACAGGCACCGCCCCAGCGAGAACACCACCAACGCGCCCAGGATCCCCACCCCCGCGGCCGTGCCGTGGCCGAGTGCGGCGATGCCGGCCATCACCACGACCGCCGCGGCCTGGACCCCGGCCCCCGTGACGAAGACCCACTTGCGGTGGGTGACCCGCAGGACGAGCGGCGTGAGCAGCACCTGGGGCAGCATCGACCCCGACTCCCTGATGGGCACCAGCAGACCGACCAACGCAGCGGGGACCCCGAGGGCGTGGAACAGCCACGGCAGCACGGTGGACGCGTTGACCGTCTGGTCGCCCGAGGACTGGAGGGTGTTGGCCGCCACCAACCGCAGGCCGTTGCGGGGGACGTCGCGCTCCACCTGCTCCGGGAGGTCGGTCCCGCGGGAGTGCTCGCGGGTCACGAGGGCGGAGTAGACGGTCTCGGCGGCGGTCACGGTCTGGAGAGCCTAATCGCCGCCGGCCACTGCGGTCGGGGCGCCTGAGTATCGGTGCTCCCGCATCGCCGAGGATGGATGCTCCCGTCGCCGAGCATCGGTGCTCCCGCATCGATAAGAGCGTCCCGCACACATCGCCCGAGAAGCGGGTGTGCGGAACGCTCTTATCGATGGCGCCGCCGGCGGACGTCGCTCAGGCCAGCGGGCCACCACAGTTGGGCCACGCGCCCGGCCCCTGTCCGGCGAGGACGCGCTCGCCGATGTCGATCTGCTGCTCGCGGGTGGCCTGGTCGGCGGTCGGGGCGTACTCGCCGCCACCGAAGCCGCTCCACGTCTGGGCGGCGAACTGCAGACCGCCGAAGTATCCGTTGCCGGTGTTGATGTGCCAGTCGCCGCCGGACTCACACTGGGCCACCTGGTCCCAGGCGCTCGCGGGCGCGGCGGAGGCGGCGGGGGCCGCCAGCGAGGCTCCACCCGCGGCGATACCGCCTGCGAGCATCGCGCCGGTCAGGGTTCGGACGAGCTTCTTCTGCATCTCTCGTGACCTCCTGAGGTCTCGTGTCGTGCATCGGGTGTCCAGCATCGGCCGTCGACCATCGACGGGGACGGCGGACGACCCTACGAGCGGGGTACGGGGGCGACGCAACCCCGGCGCGGCGAAACCGGGTGATCCGGGTCGGGCTCGGACGGCGGGAGTCGGGACCCCCACGGGGATCGGCGCTGCTCACAGGGTCGGTTCGGTGCGACACCGCGACCGCCGGGCCCTGCGGTGAGATGGCTCACCTCGCCGTCGTCCCGCGTCGCGCTCCCGACCCATAGGCTCGGCGTCATGTCCGATCACATGATCCGCGTCGACGGGCGGCGCATCGCCGTGCACGAGTGCGGGGACCCCGCCGGGCAACCGGTGATCCACTTCCACGGCACCCCGGGCTCGCGTCTCGAGATGGACTTCGGCTCGGACCTCGCCGAACGGGCGGGCGTACGGGTGATCGGCGTCGATCGCCCCGGTTACGGCCTGTCCGACCCCGGGCCGATCAGCCCGGGCGGGGTCGCGCGGGACGTCCTGGCGGTCGCCGACGAGCTGGGGGTGGCGCGGTTCGCCGTCTCGGCCTGGTCGGGTGGAGGGGCGTTCGCGCTG
>NZ_JAALED010000353.1:0-4440 GCF_014145155.1 Dietzia sp. B19
ACCCCGCCCGGCAGGCCGCCGCTGCCCCGGCCACCCCTGCTCAATCCCGGACTGCTGCGCACGCACTCCGGTCTGGCCGCCTACGCCGGGATCGCCCCCAGCGGTCGCGGCGACATGGGATGGCTGCAGCGGTTGGCCGAGGGGTTCGAGGTGGGCTCCTGGTTGCCCCACCCCGCCGCCCGGATGGTCGCCTACGACATCCGCGCCGGTGAGCGGGTCGTGTTCGGCGCACCGGGTTCGCCGATCGCGACCGTCGGCGAGGCGCTGCGCGCGTCCTGGTCGACCCCCGGGTGGATGACCCCGGTCCCCATCGGCGACCGCATCTTCGTCGACGGCGGAATGGGGTCGACCGCCTCCGTGGATCTGCTCTCGCCCGAGGACGCGGACCTCATCTACGTGATCGCTCCCATGGCGTCGGCTCCCGGCGTCCGTGTGCCCGGACCCGGCGGCCGGCTCGAACACCGCCTGATCCGACGACCGATGTCCACGCAACTGGCCGCCGAGATCGCGGTCGTCCGCGCGCGGGGCACCACGGTGGTCCCGATCCTTCCGACGGCCGTCGATCTCGCGGGGCTGGGTGCCCACTTCATGAGCAGCACCCGCCGGGTGGCGGCGTTCGAGTACTCGATGCGGACCGCGCCGGACACCGTGCGCATCGCGCTGTCCGACGCAGGCGTCGGCGCGTGAACCCCGGCCGACGAGGCGTCAGCGGGCCGCCCGCCGGGTGACCGGTCGGGACCCGTCCCCGAAGTCCGGGTCGGGCAGACGGCGGCCGGGATCCGCGAGTCCCACCAGGTGCCCGTCCAGCGACAGCCGCCGCATGGACTCGAGCAACATGCGGCGCGCGCTCGCGTTGACCGAGGAGACCCGGCTCAGATCGAGGGTCACCTCTCCGTCACCCGGCGGGATCTCGGCCAGCCGACGCAACACCTGTTCGGCGCTCGCGAACGTCATCGGCCCCTGCAGACGGAAGGTGCGCCTGCCGCTGATCTCGTCGAACCGCACCGAGCGGACGGCCTCGACCTCGGTCACCGTGGTGTTCATCAGGTGGAGTTCCAGATCGCGCGAGAGCCGCTCGAACGTCCGGACCCCCTCGACACTGTGGCCGTGCTCGTCGAGCCGGGGCGAGAAGACACCGAGGCCCACCTGGCCGGGCAGGGCACCGAAGATCCCGCCGGACACCCCGCTCTTCGCGGGGATCCCGACGGTGGACATCCAGTCGCCGGCCGCGTCGTACATCCCGCACGTGGCCATGACCGCCAGCACCTGCCGGGCCACCGGCGCGGAGACGACGCGCTCACGGGTGACGGGGTTGATCCCGCCGGTCGCCAGGGTCACGGCCATCACCGCCAGGTCGCGGACGGTCACCCGGTAGGCGCACTGGCGGGTGTACCCGCGCACGGCCTCGTCCGGGTCGTCCTCGATGATCCCGCTGGCCCGGACCAGGTTGGCCATCGCCCGGTTCCGGAACGCGGTGCGCAGCTCGGAGCTCATGACGGCCGCGTCCACCTCCAGGCGCCGACCGGCGAACGACGACAACCCGGCGGCCAGCGCCTCGTCACGCTCGTCCTCGGTGGCGCCGACCTGCCCGACCAGGGTGTGGGTGGTGATGGCTCCGATGTTGATCATGGGATTCCGGGGCCTGCCGCTGATCCTCTCCAGGGAGATCTGGTTGAACGCGTCCCCGGACGGCTCCACGGCCACCTTCTCCAGGACCGCCTCGATCCCGCGGTCGCGCAGTGCCAGCGCGTAGGCGAACGGCTTGCTCATCGACTGGATGGTGAACTCGGCGTCCGCGTCACCGGCGGTGTAGACGACGCCGTCCATCGTGCAGGCGGCCACGGCGAACCGGTCCGGGTCCACGGCCGCGAGTTCGGGGATGTAGTCGGCGAGGTGCCCGTCCGCGCCCGTCGAACACAGGTCGCGGATCTCGAGCAGATAGTCAGGTACCGGGGTCTTCACGACCTCAGCGTGTCACGGCGCCCGTCGGTCGCGCGCCCTGACGAGTCGCTCCGTTGGGGATCGGGGATGCGTCGCCGAGGTTAACGGCACTACAACGATTCCGTCTCACCGGTTACATCTGTCGCGGACATCCCCCCACACTGGGGTTACCCCCGACCCAAGACGAAAGGTTGCTCATGAAGCGGACGATCGCAGTAACGGGAGCTATCGGACTCGCAGTGTTCATGGGGGCGTGCGGCACGGACGACACGGCCGACGACGCCACCACCACTGAAGAGACCACCATGACCACGGGGATGACCACCGAGGAGACGACCGAGGAGGAGATGACGGAGGAGCCGGCGGCCACCGGCAACATCGTCGAGACCGCGATGGCCGCGGGGAACTTCACCACCCTCACGCAGGCGCTCGAGGCCGCGGGCCTGGTGGAGACCCTCGAGGGTCCCGGCCCCTTCACGGTGTTCGCTCCGACCGACGAGGCCTTCGCGGCGCTGCCTGACGGCCAGCTCGACGAGCTCCTCGCCGATCCGACCGGTGACCTGGCCCAGATCCTGCAGTTCCACGTGATCGAGGGCGACGTCATGGCCGAGGACGTCATGGGAATGGACGGCGAGACCGTCGAGACCCTCCAGGGCGGCGAGTTCACCGTCGAGGTGGAGGGCGAGACCGTCATGCTGGTGGACGGAGCGGGCAACCGCATCACCGTCATCCAGACCGACGTGCCCGCCACCAACGGCGTCATCCACGCCATCGACGGGGTCATGATGCCCCCGGCCTGACAGGCACTGCAGGGCCGGTAACCCGGCCGCGCCCCGGCTCGACCCGTCACGGGTCGGGCCGGGGCGTTCCTCTGTCCCGGGTGGTCGTGGGAGCCCCCGGAAAATTGGACGACCGTCCAATCGGGGGCCGGGTCAGACCTCGTCGTAGCGCTTGAGGTCCCGGGTCGCCGGACCCTCGAGGAGTTCGCCACACGCAGAGAACCGCGACCCGTGCCACGGGCAGTCCCACGACCGCTCCGCCTCGTTCCAACTCAGCGCGGCGCCCATGTGCGGGCACAGGAGCCCGACCCTGCAGGTCCGGCCGTCGTCCCCGGTCGCCTCGCCGATCGGCCGGAGGGTCGGCCGGGGCCGACGCACCGTCGCCTGAGCGGCGGTGGCCGCGAGCTGCACCGGGAGGTCCGCGTACAGCGAGACCGCGGTACGCAGGACGCCCGTGACCGAGGGCTTGCCGAAGGAGACCCGGGGCTCACGCCCGCTGAGCCGGTCCACCATGATGCCCGCCGCCGCCGGCGCGCCCGTCAGTCCCCACTTGCTGTACCCGCCGGCGAAGTGCACCCGACCCTTCCCCCACGGCATGGGGCCGGACTTGGGCAGCAGCGTGACCGGGTGGAAGTCCTGCGCGGACCAGCCGTGGGTGAACTCGGCCCCGGGGAAGTGCTTGGCGGCGTACTCGCGCAGTGAGTCGATCTTGGAGTCGGTGCCCGCGGCCGTTCCGGTGCGGTGGCCGTTTCCGCCCACCAGCAGGACCTCGCGGTCCCCCACGGGCACGGTCCGAAGGGAGCGGACCGGGCTCTCGACCGAGCCGTACATCCCCTCCGGCAGCCCGCCGGGGTACTCGAACGCGCACAGGTAGGACCGCTCGGCCTCCATCGACGCCGCGGTGGGGCCACGGTCCAGGGCCGGGGACGCGGTGGCCAGGACGACGTCCCGCGCCGAGCAGGTGCCGCCGTCACTGCGCACCTCCACGTGGGCGTCGCCGTCCTGCCCCCGCACGTCCAGTCCGGTGACACGGGAGTGCTCGACGATCCGGACACCGAGCGCCGTCGTCGCGCGGACCAGAGCCGCGAGCGCCTCGACGGGGTCGAGCTGCATCTGATCGGGCAGTTCCACGGCGGCCCGGGCGGGGAACGGCACGTCGATCCGGTCGTACCACCGGGCGGGCAGTCCGAGGGCGTCGAGTGTGCGCTTCTCCGAGCGCAGGGTGCTGGTCCCCTTGAGGCTGCGCGAGAAGGTGACCGCCCGCGGTCGCTGCACGTCCACCCCGTGGGACCCGCAGAACTCCGCCCACCAGTCCAGGCCGTACTGGTTGGCCTCCGCGTAGGCGCGGGCGGTCTCGAGACCGTGGTGCGAGCGGATGGTCGACAACCGGGTCCCCTGCAGGACCGAGACCTTGGCCGTGGTCGAACCGCTGGCGCCGGCGCCCACGGTGTGGGCCTCCAGCACCACCACGGAGCTGCCCCGTGCGGCCGCGATCAGGGCGGTGATCAGGCCGGTGAAACCCGCCCCCACCACCACGATGTCCACGTGCTCACCCTCGGGGAACTCCGCCACCGGGGGATCGATCGTCGTGCGTCGCCAGAATGATGTGCCCATCGTGCGTCTCCTCTGAGCTCGGTACGACCCTCGCGGCCACTGTAAGGCCGCACTCCTCGGCCCGCACCCGCTGAGGCGAACCGCCCCGGCGCACCTGCCGCCGATC
>NZ_JAALED010000354.1:0-2077 GCF_014145155.1 Dietzia sp. B19
CCGGGTCGGGCCGGGGGTCGGTCCCGGTGACCGAGTCGGTCGGATGGGCGCGGGCCAGCGCCAGGGCGTGCGACAACCGCTGCGCCGATGCAGGGTCCCGTCCGCCCAGCTCCGCGACGATCGCGGCTGTCACCGTGTGGCGGCGTTCCAGGGCGCCGATCAGTGCGGCTCGGGCGAGATCCGTCCGGATGTGGAGCCTGTCGAGACGATGTGCGGTGAGGTAGGCGGCGAGCAGGGCGGTCACCGCCAGGATGACCAGTGCGACGACGACGAGGATCACTTCAGCGGACACGAATGGTCTCCCCCGGTCCACGGACGGTCTCGTACACGCGGATCACCCGCTCCGCCACGACCGGCCAGTCGAACTCCCGGACCGCCTCGGAGGCGCGCGCGCAGAGATCGGCTCTGTGTCCGTCGTCGCCGAGCACGCGGACGAGGGCGGCGGCCAGGCCACCGGGGTCCCCCACCGGTGCGAGTTCACCACAGTCCCCGTCTCCCAGGACCCGGCGGAACGCGTCGAGATCGGAGGCCACCACGGCCGTCCCGGCCGCCATCGCCTCCACCAGGACGATGCCGAAACTCTCCCCACCCGTGTTGGGTGCGCAGTAGACGTCCGCGGCCGCGAGCACCGCGGCCTTGCGGGTGTCGTCGACCCGACCGAGGAAGTCCACGTCGAGGCCCGACGGCAACCGGTCCCGCAGTGCCCGCTCGTCGCCGTCCCCCATGATCCGTAACCGGAGGTCGGGCACGGCCTCCAGCACGGCCGGGAGTGCGGAGACCAGAACGTCCATACCCTTGCGCGGTTCGTCGTAACGCCCGAGGAAGGCCACGGTGGGTGAACCGGATCGCTCGGCCGTCGCGTCGACCCCGCGGAACGCGCCGACGTCCACGCCGTTGGGGATCTCCACCGCGCCGGACCCGAGGGCCTCCATCTGCCACCGCCGGGCGAGGGTCGACACCGCGATCCGACCGCGGATCTTCTCCAGGAGCGGTGCGAGGGCGCCGTCCGCGGCACCGAGGATCATCGAGCCGGAGGTGGATGTGTGGAAGGTGGCCGTGATGGGTCCCGAGGACATGGCCAGGGCGAACATCCCGACTCCCGGCGCGTTGGGTTCGTGGATGTGCAACACGTCCAGCGGATCGCTGCGCAACCAGTGACGGGTGGTCCGCCAGGCCGCGGGTCCGAAGCTCAACCGGGCCACGGACCCGTTGTACGGGATCGGGACCCCCGGGCCGGTCAGCGTCATCCCGGAGACCGGTGCGTTCTCGGGGCGGCCGGGGGCGAGCACCCGGACCGAGTGGCCGCGCCGACGCAACTCCTCGGTCAGATCCACCACATGGGCCTGGACGCCGCCCGGCGCATCGAAGGAGTAGGGGCAGATCATGCCGATGCGCACGAGTCGATCAGCCCTCGATCCGCGCGCGACGGTCGGCGGACAGGTCGGCCAGCCACAGGGGTTGGAGCATGTGCCAGTCCGCCGGGTGACGGGCGATCCCTTCGGCGAAGAGGTCGGCCATCGCCTGCACGGCCGCCTCCACTCCGCCGGAGACGTCGATGGGCGGGGTGATCCGCACCCGCATCGTCTCCTCGTCGGAATACCAGAACTGCGCCACGAGGAACGGCGCGCCGGTCTCCACGGCGAGCCTGGCAGCCCCTGCGGGCATCCGGGTGGTCTCACCGAAGAAGGTCACCGGGACGCCGGTCCGACGCAGGTCCCGTTCGCCGGGCAGGCACACGATGCCGCCCCCGCGGAGGAACTCGCGGAGTGCCTCGAGCGGCGGCGTGGCGCCACCGGTGTGCGGATAGATGGTGAATCCCAGGCTCTCCCGGTACTCGAGGAAGCGCTGATAGAGGGATTCCGGCTGCAACCTCTCGGCGACCGTGGCGAAGGTGCCGTACCGCCGCGCCAGCCATGTCCCGCCGAGATCCCAGTTGGCCGAGTGCGGGAGGGCCACGATCACCCCGCGTCCCCGGGCCAGGGCCGCGTCGAGGTGGTCGACGCCCTCGATGGTCCGGTCCATCTCCCTGGCCACGGCCTCGCGGTCCATCGAGGGCAGACGGAACGCCTCCCGCCAA
>NZ_JAALED010000354.1:2125-14639 GCF_014145155.1 Dietzia sp. B19
GAAGGAGTCTCGGACGAGGTCGTCGGGGACCTCCGCGGGGGCGACCCCGAGGACCCGGGACAGGTTCTTGCGGAGCTGGGAGTCCTCCCCTTGACGTCGGGCGGCGACGTCGGCTCCGGTCCGGAACAGGGCCCGTGCCACCGGTTCGGGGAGCGCGCGCACCAGAGCCCACCCCGCGGCGTACCCGAGGTCCGAGGCCCGCTGGCCCAGCCGGGTCATCGGTCGCCCGCCGTCGGTGACCCGAGCCGGTCGAGCCGCCCGAGGTGGTCGGCCCGTCCGCCCCACACCCTCTGGAGGACCGTGATGAGACTGCCCACCGCGACCACCGTGATCGCGATCTCGAGGGCCCAGGGGACGCCGAGACCCTCCAGGCCGGCACCGAGCAGGATCAGGACGAGGCGGTCGGCGCGTTCCATCAGACCGCCGGGCGTGCGCAGACCCCCGGCGTCCGCGCGGGCCTTGGAGTAGGACACGACCTGGGAGAGCACGAGGCACGCCAGCAGCATGCCGAGCGCGTACTTGTTGTCCGGTTCGGCGTCCACCAGCCACCACAGCAGGGACGCGAGGATCACACCGTCGGCCACCCGGTCCGACACCGCGTCGACCAGCGCGCCGTAGGGGGACCCGCCGTCACCCGCCCGGGCGACCGCCCCGTCGACCAGGTCGAGCAGGGTGCACAGGGCGATCACGATCGCCCCTGCCACCAGGTGGCCGTTGCCGAAGAGCGCGACCGCCGCCGCACAGGTCAGCACCAGCCCGGCCAGGGTGATGCCGTTCGCGGTGACCCCGATCCGGACCAGGAACGTCGCGAAGGGGTGTGCCACCTTGGTGACACCCGACCTTCCGAACTCGCTCAGCATCTGTTCCCCCGCAATCAGGTGTGGTCGGGCCCGGGCACGGTCGACCACGCCTCGGCCAGCAGTTGTCGGGTCTGACGGAGCAACTGGGGCAGCACCTTGGTTCCGCCGGTCACCGTAATGAAGTTGGCGTCGCCGATCCAGCGCGGCACGACGTGTTGGTGCAGATGATCCGACAGCGAACCCCCCGCGGCGCTGCCCAGGTTGAGCCCCACGTTGAACGAATCCGGTCGGGACACGGCCTTGACGACCCGGATCAACTGCTGGGTGTACGACATCAGCTCACGCGCCTCGTCGTCGTCGAGATCCTCCAGGTCGGCCACCTTGCGGTACGGCACCACCATGGCGTGCCCGGGGTTGTACGGGTACAGGTTGAGTACCACGTAGACATGGGCGCCACGGGCGACCATCAGGCCGTCCTCGTCGCTCATCCGGGGGATGTCGAGGAAGGGCTCCCCGGTCATACCCTCGGCGGGCTCGGGCGTCGACTCGGCGATGTACGACATCCGGTACGGGGTCCACAGCAGCTGCAGGCGATCCTCCCCCACCCCGTACTGGCGGTACCCGTCCGTCGGGGTCGGTTCCCGGGGCGTCACACCCGCTCCGCCGTGGGCACGTCGTTGCGCCGCGAGTTGATCCAGTAGACGATCTTGTCCATCGCGGCGTTCCGGGAGACCCCGTTGAGCTGGGTGCCGTCGGGGAACCGGAAGCTCACCGCGCCCGCCTCGACGTCCCGGTCGCCGGCCAGCAGCATGAACGGGACCTTGCCGGTCGTGTGGTTGCGGATCTTCTTCTGCATGCGCTCGTCCGCGAGATCGAGTTCGGCGCGGATCCCGCGGCCGCGGAGTTCGTCGATCACGTCCTCGAGGTGCTTCTCGTGGGCCTCGGCCACCGGGATCCCCACCACCTGCACGGGCGCGAGCCACGCCGGGAACATCCCCGCGTAGTGCTCGAGCAGGACGGCGAAGAACCGTTCGATGGACCCGAAGAGCGCGCGGTGGATCATCACCGGGCGCTTCTTGGTGCCGTCCGCGGCGTTGTAGGTGAGGTCGAACAGCTCGGGGAGGTTGAAGTCGAGCTGCACCGTGGACATCTGCCAGGTCCGGCCGATCGCATCGCGCGCCTGGACCGAGATCTTGGGTCCGTAGAAGGCCGCCCCGCCCGGGTCCGGGACCAGCTCGAGACCCGAGTTGGTGGCGACCCGTTCGAGCGTCTCGGTGGCGCGCTCCCAGATCTCGTCACCGCCGACGTACTTCTCGGGGTCCTTGGTCGACAGCTCGAGGTAGAAGTCCTCGAGGCCGTAGTCGCGCAGCAGCGAGATGATGAAGGACAGCACGGAGGCGATCTCGCCCTCCATCTGGTCCTCGGTGCAGTAGATGTGGGCATCGTCCTGGGTGAAACCGCGCGCGCGGGTGAGCCCGTGGATCACGCCCGACTTCTCGTACCGGTAGACCGTGCCGAACTCGAACATCCGCAGCGGTAGTTCGCGGTACGAGCGACCGCGGGAGTCGAAGACCAGGTTGTGCATGGGGCAGTTCATGGGCTTGACGTAGTAGTCCTGCCCCGGCTTGGTCTCCCTGCCGTCGGCGTCGTACTCCGCGTCCAGGACCATGGGAGGGAACATGCCCTCCGAGTACCAGCTCAGGTGCTGCGACTTCCGGAAGAGGTCGCCCTTGGTCACGTGCGGGGTGTTGACCAGCGAGTACCCGGCGGACAGGTGGCGCTTGAGGGAGTGCTGCTCCATCTCGTTGCGGATGATCCCGCCACGGGGGTGGAACACCGGGAAGCCGGAGCCGATCTCGTCCGGGAAGCTGAACAGGTCGAGTTCCGTACCCAGCCGCCGGTGGTCCCGCTTCTCCGCCTCGGCGAGGCGATCGAGGTAGGCGTCCATCGCCTCGGTGCTCTCCCACGCCGTGCCGTAGACGCGCTGGAGGCCGGCGTTCTTCTGGTCGCCGCGCCAGTACGCCGCGGAGGAACGGGTGAGGGTGAACGCGGGGATGAACTTGGTGGTGGGGGTGTGGGGCCCGCGGCACAGATCCGACCAGACCACCTCGCCCGTGCGCGGGTTGAGGTTGTCGTACGCGGTCAGTGCGCCGGCCCCGACCTCCATGATCTCCGCGTCCTCGAGGGCCTCGGCGCCCCCGGCGTCGCCGGAGTCCGCCCGTCCCTTGTCCTCCACCAACTCGAGCTTGTACGGCTCACCGGCGAGCTCGGCGCGGGCCTCGTCCAGAGAGGCGTACTCGCGCCGGGCGAAACGCTGGCCCGATTTGATGATCTTCTTCATCCGCTTCTCGAGGTCCTTGAGGTCCTCGGGAGTGAACGGCTCGGCCACGTCGAAGTCGTAGTAGAAGCCGTTCTCGATCGGCGGGCCGATCCCGAGCTTCGCCTCGGGGAACTTGTCCTGGACGGCCTGCGCCAACACGTGGGCGCAGGAGTGTCTGATCACGGACCTGCCGTCCTCGGTGTCCGCGCGGACGAGTTCGACCTCGGTGTCCGTCTCGGGCGCCCACGACAGGTCGCGCAACGCGCCATCGGGGTCGCGCACCACCACGACGGTCTCCGGGCCGCTCCTCGACTGCAGCTCCCGCTCGGCGAGGATCTTGCCCGCCGGTTCTCCCGCCGGGATGACGGTGGTGGTCACGGTGCCCGCATCCGTTGCGTCGACGTCGGCTTCCGGCATGCGGTTCTCGGACACGGGGGGCGATCTCCTCGGCAGTGGACGACGGGTGACCAGGGTCACCCGTGACGGGCGCACCAGCTCCGGTGACGGACCTGGGCCGGTCCATGCTACCCGGCGGCTCGCGGAATCCCGGACCGCCTTGAGCGGTTGTACCCGCCATGCGCATAGACATCTGGTCCGACGTCGTCTGCCCGTTCTGCTGGATCGGCAAACGCCACCTGGAGGCCGCGCTGGAGGCGTTCCGGGCGGAGCACCCCGACACTGCCGTCGACGTGGCCTGGCGGGCCTTCGAACTCGACCCGGCGGCGCCGCGGCACGGCGGGAGCGGCGACGACGAGTCCGGCGCGCAGATGCTCTCGCGCAAGTACGGCATGACGCTGGCGGAGGCGGAGGCCACGCAGGAACGGATGGCGGAACGGTTCCGGGAACTCGGGTTGGAGTTCGACTGGCGGTCCGCCAGGATCTCCTCGACCTTCGACGCCCACCGGCTGGCGGCGCTGGCCGCGGATCACGGGAAGGCGGACGAGGTCGACGAGGCGTTGCGCCGCGCCCACTTCACCGACGGCGAGCGACTCTCCGACCCGGAGGTCCTCGGGCGCATCGGCGTCGGGGCCGGCCTGCCCGCCGACGCCGTCGACCGGTTGCTGTCCGGGGACGGGTTCGGCGAGCGCGTCCGTGAAGACGTGGAGGCCGCCCGTGGGATCGGGGTGCAGGGAGTGCCGTTCTTCGTCTTCGACGGCAGGCTCGCCGTGAGCGGTGCACAGCCCGTCGAGGTGTTCGGCCAGGCCCTGGAGCAGGCTGTCGCCGGACGGCAGGACTGACTCGGCGCACCGGCTGGCCCGGATACGAACGCAGCCCCCGTCTCCCGGTCACCGGGGCGGAGGCTGCGTGTGCGGTGTGGTCCTAACTGGGTTCGAACCAGTGACCTCTCCGGTGTGAACGGAGCGCTCTTCCACTGAGCTATAGGACCGCGCGTGGCCCGATCTCCCGATCGGCACCGGAACACTGTAGCAAGCCGGACCCGCGGCCCCAATTCGGGGTCGGCGAGGCGCCGGAGCCGTGTCGGTGCCGTGCCGGTACCGTGCCGACACGCGTCCGGAGGGCCGGTGCGCGCTGGGCCGCAGAACCCCGGATCAGGGCGTCCGTGCAGGTGGAACCCGGTTTCCGGCCCCCGATTTGTGTTCCAAGTTCGGCGTCGGCTAATGTTCATTCTCGCAACGCGGTGAGCAACAGCGAGCCGGGGAGCAGTGCGGATGTGGCGCAGCTGGTAGCGCATCACCTTGCCAAGGTGAGGGTCGCGGGTTCGAATCCCGTCATCCGCTCGGAGGGATCGAGGAGCCAGGAGTCCTCACCGGGCTCGATACCTTTTCGGTGGAGTGGCCGAGTGGTGAGGCAGCGGCCTGCAAAGCCGTCAACACGGGTTCGATTCCCGTCTCCACCTCCACGCCGGAGAGATCCGGTCGGTGAATCCCGCGCGATTAGCTCAGCGGGAGAGCGCTTCCCTGACACGGAAGAGGTCACTGGTTCAATCCCAGTATCGCGCACCACGTTTGACCTGCGGCGGAGCACCTAACGGGCTCCGCCGCAGTTCTGTTTAGGGCGCAGCGAGGGCGCGTGAGCGCTCGGCGTCCAGCGCCCCGGCCACCGCTTGCAGGTCGTCGTCCCAGAGCCCGGCATATACGTCGAGGGTGACCGAGGGCCGCGAGTGCCCCAGGAGCCTGGACACCACCAACACTGACGCCCCCGCCTGGACCGCCAGCGACGCGGCGGTATGGCGCAACGAGTGCGGGGTGAGTCGCGCCGGGAACTCGGGGTCTGCCATACGACACCGAGCCACTGCCTTGTTGAACACCCGAGGCCTCCAGGTGGAGATCCGCACCGGTACCTCTCCCCCGCCGAAGATGAGCTGGTCGCGGGTCTTGCCCTCGCACTCACGGGCCATCCGCTCGACCAGGAACCGGGGCACCGGCACACTGCGCCGCTCGCCGGTTTTCGGCGTGCTGAACACCTGCTTGCCCTTGACCTCTGCGACCGACCGCGAGACGTTCACGCGAGCCCGGAGCGCGTCGAAGTCGGAGAGGCGCAGGGCGGCCGCCTCACCCCAACGCAGACCGCAGTAGCCCAGGAACAAAACGAGGGTGGTGTGCCGCTCCCCTACCTCGATCGCCAGCCGGTCCAACTGCTGGTGCGTCAGATAGCCCTTGTCGACGTGGTCGGGGGTCGGTGCCTTCAACCCGGCGGCCGGGTTCGACGCGAGCTGCTTGTCCTCGACCGCGACCTCCAGGACCTGCCGCAGCACCAGGACCACCTTGGCGAGGGTCGCGGGGCCGACTCCGTCCTTGCGCAGGGCCGCGATCCAGGCCTTCAGGTCCGAGGGCTGCACCCGGTTGATCGGCACGCCTCCCCACTTGGGCTGGATGTGGGTCTGATAGGTCCACTCCCGCGAGACCAGCGTGGTCGCCTTGAGGTGGCCCGAGATCTGCGCGTGCCAGCGCTCCTGGAGTTGGTCCACGGTCACCCCGCGAGACGCGGCGGTGTCGACGTACTCGCCCCGGTTGAGCGCGGTGGTCACGGACGCCTCGTGCTGGGCGGCGTCGCGTTTGGTCTTGAATGAGCGTTTGCGTTGGGTGTTGTCAGCGGTCCTCCAGCGGACCTGCCACCGCACCGATCCGTCCGGCGTGGTCATTTTGTGGATCGACACTGGGTCTCCTTGATGTCTCGTTTGCCCGGGGAGCGCCTCGGACGGGCTCGCCGGGTGTCGAGGCCCGGGGCACGGTCCGAGCCGCTCGGGAGCAGGGGGGGTGAGTGAGTCAGAGGCCGAGGTGCTGGCGCAATTCGGCCATCAGGTCGCGGGTGATATTGCCCCGGGCGGCGACATTGGTCTCGCCGTTTGCTCGCCGGTCACGCTCCGCGCTCAGGTTGTGGCCCCACAGTTCGACGGCTGCAGCGACCAGCCGGTCCAGGTCGACCCCGAGTGACTTCGCCGCCCGGCGGTCCGCCAGCACAGCCGATTCCCGTGCCAACTGCTCCGGGTCGGCGCTGTTCAGTTCGTCGTGGAGGCGCTGGCCCTCCGACTCGGTCACCGGCTCGCCTCGGAACGCCCCGGCCACGTCGGCAACTGCGCGACCGTTGACCAGCAGGGGTCCGTCGTGGGCGAACAGCTCGGCCAGGGACACCGGCTCGCCCCGAATCTCTCCCAGCGCGAGTGCCAGCGACAGCAAGGTCGAGACCTTGGCCTCCATCCGTCCGGCTTCCAGGTCGCTGACGCGGCCGATGGTCCAGGGCAGGCCGTAGCGCTTCGCGGTCTGGGCCACCCTCTCCAGGTGCGCACCTGCGGCTAGTCGGATCTCTCGGGCGTTGCGGCCGATGACGCGGCGCATCTCGGTCTCGGTGGCGTCGACCTTGGCGGCGAGGTCTGGGGTTAGGCGGGGCATCTCGTGTCCTCTCGGGTGGGTTCGTGGTGGTGTTGCCCTTTCTATGGTAACACGCGGTGTTCCCTTGCGTCCAGCAACACGGCGTGCTTTGATGGTGGAACCACGTTCCCGGCACACCGGGAACACGACCCGCAAGGAGGATCACATGGCAAACGAAACCGGCGCACCCGCGCTGTGGACCCCCGCCCAGACCGCCGAATACCTGCACACCACCGAAGACGCACTGCGCGTCCGCCGCTACAGGCGTAGTGGTCCGCCCTTCGTCAAGGCCGGTGCCCGAGTGCTCTACCGGGCCGACGAGGTCGTGACCTGGCTTCGGCGTGGCGGTGAGGTGGCATGACCACCGCCGAGAAGCCATGCACCCGCTGCGGAGTCGAAAAGCCGTACACCGACTACCACCGGAACGCGAAGAACAAGGACGGCTACTACACCTATTGCAAGGTGTGCGTTCTCGCGCAGCGGGCCGAGTACTGCGAGAGGATCGCCGCCGAGCGAGTCGAGCCCGCACCGACCGATACCAAGACCTGTACGGGCTGTGGCGAGACCAAGCCGATCACCGACTACCACCGCGACTCGGACAAGAAGGACGGATACAACCCTCGGTGCAAGGCGTGCGCTCTCGCCCGCACCAAGGCCTATCGAGAAGCCAACCGCGAGGCGATCCTCGCTCACAGGAAGAACTATCACGCCGAGAAGTGGGCAACGGACGCCGAGTACCGGGAACAGTGTTACGCCGCTCACCGACGCCGCCGCCGGATGTTGGCCTCGGCCAAGCAGGAGCCCTACACCCGCGAGTTGATCTTCGCCCGCGACGGCTGGGTCTGTGGGATCTGCTCGGAGTCAATCGACCCACGGATGCGCTACCAGGACGACCCCAGCACCTGCGCCACGATCGACCACATCGTGCCCCTGTCGCGTGGGGGCGACGACACCCCGGCGAACGTGCAGGCGGCTCACGGTTCCTGCAACTACCGCAAGTGCAACCGGGTCGAACACGAGGACGAGGACCTGGAGGTCGCGGCATGACCGAGAGACGAATCAGCGCCAGCCGCAGGCGGTGGCTGGACCGCCAGAAGGACCGCCACCGCGAGGAAGCGAGGCAGGAGGGCGTCGAGGTCAACACCGCGAAGTCGAAGTGGGCCTACTCCACCCGCTCGGACCCACAGCCCCCCAACAAGCGTTGAGGGCCGACCTCTTACGAGGTCGGCCCTCACCATCCGAAGACACCTACCGAAGCGACCGGGACCCAACCGGCCGCAAGACCCCTGAGGAGGGACCGAAGATGCAAGACCATTTCACCACCCCGAACGTCCGCGACGAAAGCTCCCGGCCGTGGCGGGCTGCGCCGCCGAAGGACTCGCCGTGGTTCAGCGACCTGGAGATCTGGGAGTCGCTGGACTCCGAGTCGATCCACCACGTGCCGGAGGGCGTCATCACGCCTGAGATGCGGGCCGAGTCGATCCGCGATGCTCGCCCGTTCTGGTGGGCACGGAGTGCCAACGTCGCCGTCGCCCTGGTGGAGGACGTCGACCGCGATGACTACTTCCGCATCGTCCAGGGCGACTCCCTGACCAAGTTGGTCGCTCTGCTCCGGAACGGTGTCGAGTGGCCGGACTTCGTGGACGTGTCCGAGCCGTTGCCGTGGTTCGAGTTTGAGGTGCACTGCGAGAAGGCCCTCGGAACGATCCGGGCGGTCGCTGCGGCTGCGAGCGTGCTGGAGTCGCACTACTTCGATGCGGATCCGATGTCGGGCCGGTGGGCATACCGGCTGGGCAAGCGCAGTGCGCGGATCGCCTCGCTCCCGCTGATGTCGAAGGTGTGGGTCACCATCCGGGACATGGGGACGACCGGCGAGCTGGTCGGCAGAACCGACCAGGAGATCCACGACGAGATCACCGAGATCCTGCGCAAATAGCTCCCCGAACGCCTCGACGGGCGGGGGTGGGCCGCAAACCCGCTCCCGCCCCGAGAGGCCGAGGGAAGACAACGAAGACCACCGAAGTGACCTGCCGGAGAGAAGAAGACGATGCCGAAGATCAACCCCAAGCCGTGGCGCGACCACGCGGCGAGACTGGCCCTGATGGGTCTGCACGTCGTGCCGGTCGCACCCCGCACCAAACGACCCCTGGTGGCCGGGTGGATGGAGGCGGCCACCCGTGACCGAAGCCAGATCCGCCGCTGGGCCGACGAGCACCCCGACGCGAACATCGGAGTTGTCCTGCGCGAGCACCTGGTGGTGGACGTGGACGATGACGAGAAGTTCGCCGTGTGGCTCGACGGTCGCACCCTGCCCCGGACCATGACGGTTCTTACCGGGCGGGGCCGGCACCATTACTACCGTCTCCCCGGTTTGGCGGAGGGTCTGCGGACGGCCAAAGCTCCGGGGGCCGACCTCAAGGTCTCCGGGCTGGTCGTCGGACCCGGTTCGGTCCACCCCTCGGGGGCGACCTACCGTCTGGCCTCGCCGAACACGATGTCCGACGCCCCCGACTGGCTCATCGAGCAGGTCGTGCCGACGCCCCCCGCCGTCCCGGAGCAATGTGGGGACGGCGAGTGGACCACCCAGCGTCAACTGCGGGTGGTGTCCACGCTGCTGGCCGCCCGCGAGGGCAGGCGCAACGACCTGGCGTTCTGGGCGTTCTGCCGAGCGCACGAGTCCGGCGTGCCCGAGTTCGCCAACCGCGTGCGGGGTGCGGCCCTCGGACTGGGCCTGGACTCCGACGAGGTCGCCCAGTGCGAGACCAGTGCCGCCAGTCGTGTCGCCCGCGACGGACAGGCGGTGGCGTGATGAGACTCTCGGACGACCTGATGGCTGAGCTCGAACGAGTGGTCGCTGCCGAGAACCGTGCGGCGAGCTACCACCGGACCGACACCGGTACCGCCCGGGCGCTGTTGGATCACTTCGGCCGCGACCTGCTCGCGGTCCGTGGCACCTACGACGAGTGGGCGACGTGGGACGGCGAACGGTGGGTGTTTCGCAAGTCGGGCCAACTCACCGTCGAGTTCGAGCGTGCGGTCTCGACACCGCTCCAGCGGGCCGCCGCAGAGTCGCCGGAGGATGAGGCTCTCGCTCGTTGGGCCAACACCTGCAGCAACACCTCGAAGATGGTCGCGGGCATCCGGCACGCTCACAATCTGGCGCAGACCGCCGAACGTGGTCTGTCCGTCGACCTCGCCGAGTTCGACACGGCTCCCGAGTTGCTCGGGGTGACCAACGGTGTGCTCGACCTGTCCGGCGACGAGCCCGTTGTTCGGCCGCGCACCCGCGACCTGTTGCTCACCAAGTCGACCTCATGCGAGTTCGACCCGGACGCCACTCACGAGGCGTTCACCGAGTACCTGG
Organism: Dietzia sp. B19; assembly: GCF_014145155.1. Taxonomy (NCBI): domain Bacteria; kingdom Bacillati; phylum Actinomycetota; class Actinomycetes; order Mycobacteriales; family Dietziaceae; genus Dietzia; species Dietzia sp. B19. The sequence goes on from NZ_JAALED010000354.1 coordinate 12,440, forward strand.
ACCGGTTCCTGCCCGAACCCGACCTTCGCGAGTTCGTGCAGCGGGTGTTGGGTTACGCCGCCGTGCGCGACGGAAATCCCGAGCGGCTTATGGTCTGGCTGCGGGGGGAGACCTCGACCGGGAAGTCGACTCTGGTCGAGTGGACTCACAAGACCCTCGGGACCGGCTATTCGATGGCGACCGACCCGTCGATGTTTCGGGAGAAGCGAGAGGCGGGGGCGACCTCCGAACTCGCGCACTCGCTGAGCAAGCGGTTTCTGGGCCTCAGTGAGTTTGGGTCCAGTTCGAGCCTGCACGTGTCGATCATCAAGCGGCTGACCGGTTCGGAGTCGATCTCGGCCAGACGGGCGCACAGCCCGGTGGTCGAGGAGCGCATTCCGGCGTTCACACCTGTAGTCGCCACGAACGACGTGCCCCGAGTGGACGACCCGGACGGCGCGTTCAAACGTCGGCTGATGGTGGTCCCCTTCCGGCACCAGGCTCCGCCGGACGCGAGCAAGAGCCGCGTGAACGACCCGGAGACCTACCCGGCCGTCCTGGCGTGGCTCGTGCGCGGCTACTTCGCCTACAAGCGGGATGGGGTCGCGCCGGACACGTGGCCCGGGGCAGTGAGGGACGAGACGAACGAGACCTTCTTCGACCTCTCGCCGGGTGATCGGTTCTGGGATGAGTGCGTCGAGGTCGATCCGACCGCCCGAGTCCTCGCGCACGACTTCACGAGCGCGTTCCGGGAGTGGCAGGGCGACCAGGGGATTGACGAGTCCCACCGCCTCACCCTCGACCAGTTCAAGCAGTGGGTGGCCAAGGAGAAGGGCTGGCAGACCAAGCCGCGCCAGGTTGCCGGGAAAAACGCCCGCTTCTACGTGGGCCTGCGACTCCGGGAGGCGGAGTGACTACGGGTGCACTACGGGTGCACTACGGGTTCGTCGCCCGCACCCGTAGTGGGGCCTCACCCCCTCTGACCTGCAAAGAAACACTCCAAAAGGGCCTTCAACTACGGGTACTACGGGTTTGTTGTCAGGATTCGCGCACGCGTTCGCTCGCCCACGGGCACGCACGAGCGCACGGAAGCTTCCTCTGTTCCGAAGGTGTAGCACCCGTAGTGCCGGGCGACGGTCTGGCCCTCCGTCGCAGGTCAGAGGGGGTTCGAGGGAACTACGGGTGCGTCGGCCGTGCCCGTAGCTCGCCCGTAGTGCGACCCGTAGTGCTTCTCCCTCCCCGCCCCGCACTGCTCCGGCCCGGAGCCCACAACAACGACGCCCAGGAGGCGCAGATGACCAAGACAGACACCCGAGACCCACGAGAGGCATAGCGATGACCGGCAAACACTGGGAGCACTCGGAGTGGCCCCGCCCATGGCCCCAGCATGCGCAACGCGAAATACAGATCAGGCAGAACATACTGCCCAGGCCCCAGGATTGGATGGAGCGCGGGGCCTGCGTCGGGAAGTGGCCCGAGTGGGACCACACCATCGACGGCGAGAGCCCGCCCGAGCGCAAGGCCAGAAAACGCCGGGCCGCGAACATCTGCCGCACCGCGTGCCCGGTCCTGGCCGAGTGCCGGGCGTGGGCGGACAGCGCCCAGACGGTGGGCGAGTTCGGTGTCGTGGCTGGGCGGGCGACCCGGTCAGCGCCGAACCAATTCGAGAGTCGATGGGTCGAGGTCGCGTGAGGGGGAGGGGGGGCTCGCGCCGCCAGCAGCTCAAATTACCGCCCTGACCGGCGCATATCAGGGCGTCTCCCCCCAACATTGTTCAATGGGCGGTCGTCAACCCCGATTGACGCATTCACTCGACCCCTCTCCGAGAGCGCCTCCCGCGCTCCGAGAGGCTCCGATCCCCACTCGCATCCGCTGAAAGACTCCGAGGCCCTCCCCGGTCCACGGAGGCACACGAAAGAGGTATTCCAATGAAAAGCGACGCCATCACGAGCGCCGATATCCGCCTGGCCGAGACCCTTCTCGGCACCCGAGCGGCAGACAGTGACCTGTCCGATATCGCCCGTGACCACTTGGTCAGCACCTACAAGCGAGCCCTGGCAGGCGAGGCCGACGCGATCGGTGACCTGGTTCGCGGACTGGCGGCCACCTACACCGTCGCGGGGTCCGCGCTCGTCCTGTGCAGTGACCGGTCACCCGAGGTGGCGTTGGCGCAGGCTGCGGACTACCACGCCGCTCACGCCGACGAGCGCCACGCCCGCCC
>NZ_JAALED010000354.1:14649-14874 GCF_014145155.1 Dietzia sp. B19
TACGGTCGGGCGGTCCGCGCTGGTCCTGTGCGGCAACCGGTCACCGGAGCAGGCCCTGGCGCAGGCTGCGGACTTCCACGCCGCCCACGCCGACGAGCGCCACGCCCGCCCGGCGAACGAGTAATTCCGACCGGGCCTCTACAACGGTAGAATGGGTGTCGGTCGGTTGATCAATCCGTCCGTGACCCCCGCAAGGGGTCGCCAGCGGTACCACCAACTGGTTCA
>NZ_JAALED010000354.1:15053-20269 GCF_014145155.1 Dietzia sp. B19
ACATTCCACTCTGCTCCGGCATACCTGTAGCCCGAGCATTCGTAGATAGGCACATCAGCATGAACCTCAAGGAAGAGCGCGACGCACTCGTCAAGGCATCGCTGGACCTGATTGCAGCGGCCGAGAAGCGGGGTGGGCTTTCCGACGCCGATCGCGCCGACCTCAAGGCCAAGGAAAAGCACATCCGGGGGATGAACGAGCACCTGGAGAAGGCCGCCGAGGACCAGGCGTTGCTCGCCCAACTCAAAGGATCGGGCGGGGACTCGTTCGTGCCGGATCACTCCGGCGGGGGCAAGGGCGGGGGCCTGCCGGTCGGGGACGGCGCACCGCTGGCCATCGCACCGGCCGCCGTCAAGGCCACCGCCCGCGAACTGGCGGGCAACCTCGTCACCGCCGGGCCGGGTGGGCAGAAGGCGCTGATCGCCGGGGGCACCGCCACCGCCACGATCCTCGCCCGAGACACGATCGGGATGCCGCAGTTGCCGACCTCGATCCTGTCGTTGATCCCGACCGCCCCGCTGGACTCGCCGACCTACCGGTACCTGCGCCAGACCAACCGCGCCATGAACGCGGGGGCCGTCGCACCCGGTGAGGTCAAGCCCACCTCGGCGATCGGGCTCACCCCGGTCGAGGACCGCCTGCGCGTGGTCGCCCACGTTTCGGACGGGATGAACAAGTACGACCTCCTGGACGTGCGCAACCTGCAGCGGTTCGTGGAGAACGAGTTCCGCTGGGGGCTGATGACCAAGGTCGAACAGCTCATCCTGACCGGCGACGGTGAGGGCGAGAACCCCACGGGTCTGCTCATGCAGTCCGGGATCCAGACCCAGGAGTTCACCGACGACCTGCTCACCACGGTGCGCAAGGCCATCACGGCGGTGGAGGTCCTGGGCTACACCCCGAACGTCATCGCGATGACCCCGGGGGATTGGGAGGCGGTCGAGCTGACCAAGGCCACCGGGACCGGCGCGTTCGTCCTGGAGGCCTCCCCGGTCGACCGCGCAGCGCGGAAGCTGTTCGGCATCCAGGTCGTGGTCTCCACCGCCCTGGAACCCGGCACGGCGATCGTCGCGGACCTGACCGAGGTCGCGCTCTACACCGACCGCCGGGGCGTCATGGCCGAGTGGAACGGCCAGGGCCAGAGCGATTTCGAGTCGAACCTGTTCCGGCTCCGCGTCGAGGGCCGGTTCGGACTCGGCGTCGGCCAGCCCCAGGCGGTGGTCCAGGTCGACACGGCCGCCTGACCCCCAACCAGTAGCGCCCCACCTCCGTGAACGCGGCTAGGAGGTGGGGCACTCACCTATCTGCTGATGGCGAGCTCGGCCTCGTACTGACTTACGTCGTTGGCGACGCCGTCAAGGCCGGGTTGCAACCGAACCAAGTCGCAAACAGCCTTCGGGTAGCCCGTACCGCGTTCGGGACCTTCCTTAGCTCTTGTCCGGTTCACCTGGGTGTTGTTCTTTGCCGCCTCCAACAGCACCGTGCACTGGGGAGTGGTCAGAGTTCGCACCATGCGGAGGTGATGCCAAATTGAGTCGGTCTGGTCGAAGCTCCCCGAGTTTCGCATCGCATGTACCAGCGACTCGCCCAAGTTCAATGCCAACTGGGGTTTCTTGACGGCCCACTCGGCGATCAGTTCCGCGATCTCGGCTGGGGCTAGGCTTCCGACCTCAGCGCCCTGGAGGGTGTTGGCGAAAGCAACAGGAGCTTCGCCCTTTAGTAGCCGAAGTACCGGAAGTCCCCGACCAAGCATCCAGCCTGTTTCCTGCTGGCACCAGACACTCTTGCTGAAAGTGGGATGGAGAAACAGCACCCCTCCGTGAGAGGTGTTGAGGGATTTCTCGATCTCGTCGCGCCACGGCTCATCTACCGAGATTGAATCGTGCGCGACAAACAGCTCGATGTTGAACTTTCCAAGTTCGCCAGCAACTTCATAAACCTCCTTTCGATGTCCTGAAACGTGAGAGGCGAACAGGATCAGCGGCCCAGTTTGTGCGCCAGCGCCAGCGATGCGGGGTGCGCGGGAGAATCGGGCGAGATCCAGGTCGAAGTGCTCAGCCAGATCGAACAGGGTCTCGTCGCTGGCCTTCTGGAGCGCCGCTTTCACCGATTCATGTTCCGGGCCGAAAGGACCGGAGTCATCCATCTGACGAACGACTCCGTAAGCCTCCAGGATGATGTTCTGATCCTCCCAGCCGACGTTGTCGAATTGCGACGCGATCTCAAAGATCAGTTTGAGTCGTTCCTTGGTTTTCATGACCGTCCTTTCGGTGACTCCCGAACAGTGGTGATGGAAGCGTAGCGGGGGGCTCCGACAACTCCTGTGCCCCCCGCACAGTTGTTCGAGCGAGGGCACGGGGAGGGCACAACCTCCCGACACAAGGCGAGCCACGGCGTTACTAGCCGTTCTGGAACACTCCCGCTCAGTGCGGTGGATCGGTGTCCCGTCGCCGGTCAAGTGCCCGTGCTACTCTCGTTCGCATCGAGAAGGTCAGGGGTTCGATTCCCCTTAGCTCCACGGAGAGATGTCCCGGACCATCGAGTCAGATGGCCCGGGACATCCGTCATTTGCTGGAGGAACGGCGACCGATGAACACCGATGTGGGCGGCAAGTGGCTGTTCCTCGCCGCGGCGATCGCCCTCGAGGTGGCGGGCTCGCTCTCACTGAAGGGGGCGCTCACCACGCCCGCGCTCTACGCGATGGTGGCCGTCGGGTACGTGGGCGCGTTCGCCTTCCTGGCCCTCACCCTGCGGGCGGGCGTGCCGCTCGGGGTGGCGTACGGCATCTGGGGGGCCTCCGGCGTCGCCCTGACGGCGGGCCTGTCGTCCCTGATCTACCACGAGCCGCTGACCCCGCTGATGATCGCGGGCATCGCGGTGATCATCGCCGGGGTGTTGTGCGTCGAACTGGGATCCCAGCGCGCCCGGTCACGCGCCGAGGGGGCCGGCTGATGGCCTGGGCCTATCTCGCCGTCGCGATCTCCTTCGAGCTCGCCGCGACGCTCTCGCTCCGGATGGCCGTCGACAACGCGCGGTGGTACGCCGCCGTCGTGCCCGGCTACCTGGTGGCCTTCGTCTTCCTCTCCCTGACGCTGGCCGAGGGGATGCCGCTGGGGGTCGCCTACGGGATCTGGACGGCCGCCGGCGTGGCTCTGGCCGCGGTCCTGAGCCGGCTGCTCTTCCGCGAACCCCTCACGCCGTTGATGGGTGCGGGGATCGTCCTGATCGCCGGCGGGGTGTTGCTCGTGGAGCTGGGCGCGGGCGTCTGAGGGCAGTGGCCCCGATCGTTAACACGGGGTTCATTACCACCACGATTCGCGCGGACGCGCCTGAGTAATGTTCTGCGTCATGGCGATACCCGCGTCCGAGGGCGACGACGAACCGGGGACCCCCTCGACGGTTCAGCGATTCATCGACGAGACCCCCCGCTGGCGGGACGGCACCCCCGCGGTCGCCGGCGGCATGACGAGCATGCAGGGCAGGATCTGGTGGCTCGCCTCGGCGGGGAAGTTCTTCGAGGGGCTTATCGTGTTCCTCATCGGGGTGGCGCTGCCCCTGATCACCGCCTATTGGTCCCTCTCTGCCGTGGAGACCGGTCTCCTCACCGCGGCGCCTCTGGCCGGGATCATGGTCGGCGCCACCGCGCTCGGTGGGCTCTCGGACCGGTTCGGCCGCAGACAGATGTTCCTCATCGAGATGGTGCTGTTCACCGTGTTCCTGCTCGGCGCCACCGTGGCGCCCGGGTTCGCCGTGTTCCTGGTGTGCCTGTTCGGGATGGGCACCGCTCTGGGGTGCGACTACCCGACCGCGCACGCGATGATCTCCGAGACGCAGTCCACCGCCGGCCGCGGAAGACTGGTGCTGTCGGCGTTCGCGTTCCAGGCGGTAGGGGCCGTGGCGGGGACCCTGGTCGGTGTCGCGATCCTCAGCACCACCGACTCGCTCGACTCCTGGCGGCTGATGTTCGGCGTCGTCGTGGTGCCGGCGGCACTCGTCGCCGTCGGCCGGTTGTTCATCGTCCAGAGCCCGCACTGGCTCGCGAACGTCGGTCGCCACGCGGAGGCCGAGGTCGAACTCAGAAAGCTCCTCGACCGCACGCCGCAGTACCCCTCGGTCGTGACACTCTCGGCAGACCGGGGCGCGGACGAGGCGGAGACCAAGGACGTCCGCGCGCTGTTCGCGGCCCCGTGGCGTCGGTCGACCATCCTGGCATCGGTGCCGTGGTTCCTCCAGGATCTGAGCACCTACGGCATCGGCATCTTCACGCCGACGATCATCGCGACCACGCTCGGGAACGTCGCCAGTAGCGGGTCCTCGTCGTCGGCCATCATCCACAAGGATCTGCTCGGCGCCAAGGGGGCCGCCCTCATCGACGTCTTCCTCCTGGTGGGCATCCTGGTCGCCATCGTGTTGGTCAACCGGTGGGGTCGAATGCGGTTGCAGATGCTGGGGTTCCTCGGCTGCGCGACCGGGCTGGCGATCGCCGCGTCGTCCACCCTCGCCCACGGGTCGGTGCAGACGGTGCTCGTCTTTGCCGGTTTCATCCTGTTCCAGTTCATGACCAACCTCGGGCCCAACTCGATGACCTATGTGGTGGCGGGGGAGGTGTTCCCGACCGCACTGCGCGGGACGGGTGCCGGCATGGCGGCGTCCATCGCCAAGTCGGGTGCGGTGCTCACCTCGTTCCTGTTCCCGATCCTTCTGGTCGCCTGGGGAACCAGCGCAGTCCTGGCGATCCTGGTGGGGACATCCCTGCTCGGGGCTCTCATCACGTGGCTGTTCCGCATCGAGACCACCGGCAGGAGCGTCGAGGAGATCGACTCGATGTACGAGGAGCATCCGGAGCAGGCGGAGCCCGCCCAGCGCTGATACCGGTCAGTCCACCTGTGGCACTGTGGGCGGTATGCCGTCTCCTCGGGTCGCCATCACCTTCTGTACGCAGTGCCGGTGGATGCTCCGCGCCCAGTGGTACGCGGGCGAGCTTCTCCAGACTTTCGAGAGCGAGATCGGCGAGATCGCGCTCGTGCCTGCCACCGGCGGCACGTTCCGGATCGATGTCGGCGACGAGCAGGTCTGGAACCGCAAGAGGGATGGCGGATTCCCCGAGATCACCGAACTGAAGCGGGCTGTCAGAGATCTCGTCGCTCCGGGGAAGTCGCTCGGTCACGCCGACCGGGTCGAGCCCACCGACTAGTGGGCATCTCCGTTAGTTCGTC
>NZ_JAALED010000355.1:0-2181 GCF_014145155.1 Dietzia sp. B19
GCGGGCCTCGTCGGCGGCCAGCAGCCGGTCGACCAGCGAGGGGTCCTCGCCGCGGGTGCGCTGGGAATCGCGGACGAGGTCGGGGTTCTCGCGGAGGAGCCTGAGATCGATCACGGCGACCAGCCTAGCGGCCCCGTCCCACCACCCGAACTAGACGCCGAAGAGTTCGAGGAAGGCGTCCTTCTCGAACATCCGGGCGGTGTCGACCGCGGTGGGCGTCCCCCCGTTGGGGTCCGCACCGCCCTCGAACAGCACCCGGACCACCTCGCCGTACCCCTTGAACACCGCCCCCGCGAGCGGGGTCTGCCCGCGGTCGTTCGCGCGGTCGACATCCGCGCCGCGGGCGAGCAGCGCCCGGACGGTGTCGGGATGCCCGTTGTAGGCGGCCAACATGAGCAGCGTGTCACCGCGCTCGTTCGTCAGGTCCGGGCTCACCCCAGCGTCGACGTAGGCGGCCAGGCGTTCGGTCTCGCCGTCCCGGGCGAGCTGGAAGAGCATCTGTGCGAACTCGAGGACCTCCGGGTCGACCCCCTCGCGCGGCGCGCGGGTTCCGCTGTCCGGGCCGCCGGCCTCGTCTCGGTTCTGTCCGCTCATGCCCTGAATCCTATCGGGGCGGCGAAGTTGCGGCATCATGGATGCGATGATCACCTCCTCGCGATCACCACACCCGGGCCGGTCACTGCTCCGGACCCGGGGCGCGGTCATGGCCTCACTCGTCGCGATCCTGTCCGGCGGGGCGATCACCGGTGGACTCATGGCCTCGGCCATGGGGGATCCGAACTCCGCGACGGCGGAACGGATCGCGGCCATCGTCCCGCAGGTCGACCCGAGGACGCTGTCCGGGCCCGCCTACGCGAACGCGGCCCCGGGAACGTGCCTGACCTGGCAGGTCGACGCGGCCGACCGCGTCACCGCGTTCACGACCGTCGACTGCGCGGAGCCCCACCGCTTCGAGGTCGCCGGCCGCATCGACCTCTCCGGGGTACCCGGGTTCGGCGAGAACACCCCGCTCCCGGACAACTCGAGGTTGGTCCCGATCGGCACCGATCGCTGCTTGCCGCTGATCACCCGCTACGCGGGGGGCCGCGAGGTCGACCCGGCGGGTCGTTTCACCGGGCTGGTCGTCCCCCCGTCCGAGGAGGGCTGGGCCAAGGGCGACCACACCGTGTTGTGCGGCGTCGCCGCGGCCGAACTCAACGGCCGGTCGACCACCTCGACAGGGGTGTTCGCGGAGGCCGACCAGCACCGACGGTGGGACCCCGGCACCTGCCTGGGGTTCACCGACGAGGGTCTGCCCGGTGCGCCGGTGCCGTGTTCGGAGGACCACGCGATCGAGGTGGTCTCCGACGTCGACGTCTCCGGACTCTTCCCGGAGGAGCCCGCCCCGCCTGAGCCGAGGGTGCAGGCCGAGCTCACCGCGGACGCCTGCCTGGCAGCGGGGACCGCCTACCTGGGTGACGGGGAGGCCCTGCGGCGGACCACCCTCATCTCCACGCTCGTCAACCCGATCTCGCAGATCTCGTGGGCGACCGGGAGCCGCACCGTCAACTGCGGACTGATGAGGGCCGCCGACCCCGGGCCGTTCGCGGTGCTGCGGGGGTCCGCGCGGCAGGGCGTGTTGATCGACGGCTCCACCCCGGTGGCGCCCACCACGACCGAGGTCCCGCCACCCGGGGTCGGCCAGGGGACCCCCGGGACGCCGACCGACCCGGATCCCGGGACCGTATCCGTTCCGATCCCCGGGGGCACGCCGTGAGCATCGTCGTGGCGGAGTCTCGGTTCGAGTCGCTCGTCGACGACGCGCTGGACTCCGTGCCGGACGCGTTGTTCGCCGCGATGGACAACGTGGTGGTCCTCATCGCCGATCGCCATCCTGAGGAACCGGGCCTCCTGGGCCTGTACGAGGGCGTGGCATTGACCGAGCGTGACACCACCTACTCGGGTTTCCTGCCCGACACGATCACGATCTACCGGGGTGCGCTGTGCGACTTCTGCTCCACCGAGGAGCAGTTGGTCCACGAGGTGGCGGTGACGGTCATCCACGAGATCGCCCACCACTTCGGGATCGAGGAGCACACCCTGCACGCCCTCGGCTGGGGCTGACCGGACCTGGGCATCACAGCTGGTCCGACGTGACCAGCCCGTCCCGCACCGCCTTGGTCAGCCGCACGTACCCGCCTG
>NZ_JAALED010000356.1:0-3906 GCF_014145155.1 Dietzia sp. B19
TCCCGCCACAACTCCCGGAGCCGGTCGGGGGAGTCCCACTGGCCCACCGCCAGCCCCGCGGCGAAGGCGGCACCCAGGGCGGTGGTCTCGGTGACCTCGGGCCGGATCACGTCGATGCCCAGGATGTCGGCCTGGAACTGCATCAGGTAGTCGTTGACCACCATCCCGCCGTCGACACGCAGCGCGTCGGCGGTCTCGCCGGCGTCGGCGGCCATCGCGTCGGTCATCTCGCGGGACTGGAACGCGGTGGCCTCGAGCGCCGCTCGCGCCAGGTGTGCCCGGGTGTGGAACCGGGTCAGGCCCACCAGGGTGCCACGCGCGTCCGGGCGCCAGCGAGGGGCGAGAAGTCCGGAGAACGCGGGCACGAGATAGCAGTCGCCGTTGTCCTCCAGTGACGTCGCCAGTTCCTCGGTCTCCTCGGCGCTCGAGATCACCCCGAGGTTGTCCCGTAGCCACTGCACAAGCGAGCCCGCCACCGCCACGGAGCCCTCCAGCGCGTACACGGCGTCGGCGTCCCCGAGCTTGTAGCAGACGGTGGTGAGCAGCCCGTTGTCGCTGAACTGGGGGGTGGTGCCGGTGTTGAGCAGCAGGAACGCGCCGGTCCCGTAGGTGTTCTTGGCGTCGCCGGGGTCGAAGCAGGTCTGGCCGAACATGGCCGCCTGTTGGTCGCCGAGGATCCCCGCGATGGGGGTCCCGCCGAACATGCGACGCTCGGTCACGTGACCGATCACCCCCGAGGACGGCACGATGTCGGGGAGCATCGCCCGCGGCACCCCGATCTCGCGGCAGAGCTCGTCGCACCACTCCAGGGTCCGCAGATCCATGAGCAGGGTGCGGGAGGCGTTGGTGACGTCGGTGACGTGGAGCGCCGGTTCGCCGTCGGTCCCGCCGCGGCGGCCGCCGGTGAGATTCCACACCAGCCACGAGTCGATGGTCCCGGCCAGCAGCTCGCCGGCCTCGGCCCGCTCGGTGCCGCGTCGGCCCTCGGCGTCGAGGTGATCGAGGATCCACCGGATCTTCGGACCCGCGAAGTAGGTGGACAGGGGCAACCCGGTCGCATCGCGGAACCTGTTGTCTCCGTCGGGGTGGCCCTCCGCCAACCGGGCGCAGATCCCGGAGGTCCGGGTGTCCTGCCAGACGATCGCGTTGTAGACCGGCTCACCGGTCTCCCGCTCCCACACCACCACGGTCTCCCGTTGGTTGGTGATGCCGATCGCGCTCACCAACGCCGGTTCGAGGTCGGCGTGACCGGCCACCTGGGCCATGGTCGTCCGCACGTTCTCCCAGATCTCCAGCGGGTCGTGTTCCACCCATCCGGCCCGGGGCAGGATCTGCCGGTGTTCGACCTGGGCGGTCGCCGCGGGCACCGGCAGACCGTCGTGGTCGAAGAGGATGGCCCGCGAGGACGTGGTCCCCTGGTCGATCGCGAGGATGAACGTGTTACGCGTCACGTCGTCAGACTACGTCCGCCCGGGCGTAGAGTCGGGCGCAACCGGCCGGAAACCGATACCCGGCCCCGGAGGGAGCACGATGCCCACGATCAGATCACGGTCCGTCCTCGGTCCCGAGCGCCGGGCCGAGGCATGGCGGAGGTTGTCGGAGGAGTCCTTCGACATCGTGATCGTGGGTGGCGGTGTGGTGGGCACCGGCAGCGCTGTCGACGCGGCCACGCGCGGCCTGAGCGTCGCGGTGGTGGAGGCCCGCGACTTCGCCGCCGGGACCTCCTCGCGCAGCTCCAAGATGTTCCACGGCGGGCTCCGGTATCTCGAGCAACTCGACTTCGGGCTCGTCGCCGAGGCCCTCCACGAGCGCGAGCTCAGCATGACCCGACTGGCCCCGCACCTGGTCAAACCGCTCAAGTTCCTCTTCCCGCTCACCCGCCGGTTCTGGGAGCGCCCCTACATGGCCGCGGGATTCGTCCTCTACGACCTCATGGGCGGCGCCAAGAGCGTCCCGCCGCAGAAGCACTACAGCCGCGCCGGTGCACGGCGCGTGGCGCCGGGTCTGCGCGAGGACGTCGTGGTGGGGGGGATCCGGTACTGGGACACGTTGGTCGACGACGCCCGCCACACCCTCACGCTCGCCCGCACCGCCGCCCTGCACGGCGCGGTGGTCGCCAACTCCACGCAGGTGATCGGCTACCTGCGGGAGGGCGAACGAGTGACCGGCGTGCGGGTCCGCGACGCCGAGACCGGACGGGAGACCGACGTCCGGGCCGGGGTGGTGCTCAACGCGGCGGGGGTGTGGACCGACCACCTGCAGGAGATGCTGGGGGAGGAGGGCGGCTTCACGGTGCGTGCCTCCAAGGGGGTCCACATCGTGGTGGACCGTGACAAGGTCGACTCGGAGGCCGCCCTCATCCTGCGCACCGAGAAGTCGGTGCTCTTCGTCATCCCCTGGGGCGAATACTGGATCATCGGCACCACCGACACCGACTGGCAGCTCGATCTGGCACACCCCGCGGCGACGGGTGCGGACATCGATTACATCCTCGGGCACGTCAACGCCGTGCTCACGACCCCGATCGGGCGGGACGACGTCCGCGGTGTCTACGCGGGACTGCGCCCGCTGCTCTCGGGCGGGGCCGACTCCACCGCCAAGCTCTCGCGGGAACACGCGGTGATGCGCGCGGCTCCCGGGGCCGTGGTGGTGGCGGGCGGCAAGTACACCACCTACCGGGTCATGGCGGCGGACGCGGTCGACGCCGCGGTGGCCGAGCTGGGACCGGAGCGCGCGGAATCCGTTCCGGCCTCCACCACCGATCGCATCCCCCTCCTCGGTGCCGACGGCTACCCGGCGATGGTCAACCGCGCGGACCGGATCGCGGACCACTACGAGATCAGGGAGGAGCAGGTCCAGCACCTGCTCGACCGCTACGGTTCGCTTCTCGAGGACGTGCTGGACCTGGCGGCGGACCGCCCCGATCTGCTGGAGACCCTCGACGGCGCCGATCGCTACCTCCGGGTCGAGATCGTCTACGCCGCGCTCGCGGAGGCCGCTCTGCACCTGGAGGACGTCCTGGTCCGCCGGACCCGGATCTCCATGGAGTACCAGCACGGAGGGGTGGCGTGCGCCCGCGAGGCCGCGCAGCTCATGGCGGAGGTGCTGGACTGGGATACCGACCGCGTCGAGCGGGAGGTCGAGATGTTCGAGCAACGGGTCGCCGCGGAGCTGGCCAGCCAGGTGACGGACTCCGACGACGAGGCGGACGGCTTCCTCCGCGGCGTCCCCGAGGTCCGCGAGTTCCTGGTGGAGGCGACCGTCGACCCCGCGAGCGCCGAGCCGGTCGTCGACCACCCGGCCTGACCGAGGGGCCACCCTTCCCGACCGAGGGACCACCTATCCCGACCAGCGCGTGATGGGGGTCGGAAATGGCACGGCCGCGCTCCGCACCCCCTGACACCGGAAATCCGCTGCCGCCCTGCGCGATCGGCTGTCCGGTGGGGCAGCGGATGGCGCAGGAGAGCAGCGGATCCGGGGGAGGGGCGGGCCCGACGGCGCGGCCCGGGGTGGACGACGCCGTCAGCGGGTCACTTGATCTCGCAGAGCACCGTTCCCTGGGTGACCGCGGCGCCGGCGTCCACGGACAGGTCGGTGACGACGCCGTCCTTGTGGGCGGTGACCGGGTTCTCCATCTTCATGGCCTCGAGCACGGCGATGAGCTCACCGGACTTGACCTCCTGGCCCTCCTCGACGGCCACCTTCACCACGGTGCCCTGCATGGGGGCCGAGACGGCGTCCCCGGAGGCGGCGGCACCGGCGGCCCCGCCACGGGTGCGGGCCTTGGCCTTGCGGCGGACGGTGCCACCGTTGTGCGACCCGCCGAAGGCCAGGTCACCGGGCAGCGAGACCTCGACGCGGCGGCCGTCCACCTCGACGACGACCTTCTTGCGCTCGACCGGCTCA
>NZ_JAALED010000356.1:3956-6615 GCF_014145155.1 Dietzia sp. B19
GCGCTCCACGGCTCGATCGGGTTGTCCCACTCCTCCTCGATCCACTTGGTGTAGACGTCGAAGCCCTTCCCGTCACCCACGAAGGCGGGGTTGGCGACGACGTGGGCGTGGAACGGGATGACGGTGGCCATTCCCTCGACCGTGAACTCCGCGAGGGCACGGGCCGACCGCGCGAGCGCCTGGTCGCGGTCCTCGCCCCACACGATCAGCTTGGCCAGCATCGAGTCGAACTGGCCACCGATCGTGTCGCCCTGCTCGACGCCGGAGTCGACGCGGACGCCCGGCCCGCTGGGCTCGTGGTAGCCCGTGATCGTGCCGGGGGCGGGCAGGAAGCCGCGTCCGGCGTCCTCGCCGTTGATGCGGAATTCGAACGCGTGGCCGCGCGGGGTCGGGTCCTCGGTGAACTCGAGCACCTCACCCTCGGCGATCTTGAACTGCTGCAGCACGAGGTCGATGCCCGCGGTCTCCTCGGTGACCGGGTGCTCCACCTGGAGGCGGGTGTTGACCTCGAGGAAGGAGATCGTGTCGCCCTGGACCATGTACTCGACCGTGCCGGCGCCGTAGTAACCGGCCTCCTTGCAGATTGCCTTGGCGGAGTCGTGGATCCGCTTGCGCTGGTCGTCGGTGAGGAACGGGGCCGGGGCCTCCTCGACGAGCTTCTGGAAGCGACGCTGCAGCGAGCAGTCGCGGGTGCCGGCGACGACGACGTTGCCGTGCTGGTCGGCGAGGACCTGGGCCTCGACGTGGCGCGCCTTGTCGAGGTACTGCTCGACGAAGCACTCGCCGCGACCGAAGGCGGCGGTGGCCTCACGGGTGGCCGAGTCGAAGAGCTCGGCGACCTCGGACATCTCGTGGGCGACCTTCATCCCGCGCCCGCCGCCACCGAAGGCGGCCTTGATGGCGATGGGCAGGCCGTACTCCTCCGCGAACTTCACGACCTCGTCGGCATTGGCGACGGGGTCCTTGGTGCCGGCCGCCATCGGAGCCTTGGCGCGCTCGGCGATGTGGCGGGCGGTGACCTTGTCGCCCAGGTCGCGGATGGCGCTCGGCGGGGGGCCGATCCAGATCAGCCCGGCGTCGATGACGGCCTGCGCGAAGTCGGCGTTCTCGGAGAGGAAGCCGTACCCGGGGTGGATGGCGTCGGCTCCGGACTTGGCGGCCGCGTTGAGGATCTTGTCGAAGACCAGGTAGGACTCCGCGGAGGTGGTGCCCCCCAGGGCGAAGGCCTCGTCGGCCAGCTTGACGAACAGGGCATCGGCGTCGGGCTCGGCGTACACGGCCACGCTGGCCAGACCGGCGTCCTTCGCCGCGCGGATCACACGTACAGCGATCTCGCCGCGGTTGGCGACGAGGACCTTGGTGATGTGAGAGCTGGCATGACTGGGCACTCAGGGCCTCCTGGTGATGGACGTCTCTTAGACCGGTGCGCCCGGTAGGGGCACCGATATTCTCCAGCAGTCTAATGAGAGGCCCCCCTCATGTGTGGGTTTGGGGGTCGAAGGGCTGCCCCACGGGGGCGGGCCGAGCAGATCGTCGCCTCTCTGACCTGCTGTTCAGCTGCGGAGCTCGGGGCGCCACAACTGGTGCGCGTGGATCCCGGCCCCCTCGAGGAGGCGCCGCAACAGCGGCAGGCTGAGTCCGATGACGCTCGACGGGTCGCCGTCTATCCGGTCGATGAACCAGCCGCCGAGCGATTCGATGGTGAAGGCGCCGGCGCATTCGAGGGGCTCGCCGGTGCGCAGGTAGACGTCGAGGTCGGCGTCCGACGGGGCGCCGAAGTGAACCGTGGTGTCGGAGGTGTCGGACCCGCTCCGGGTGACGACGAGGGGGCCGTCCCCGGTGAGGTCGGCGACCATCAGGGCGTGGCCGGTGATCAGGACCCCGTGACGACCGCGCATCCTGCGCCACCGCGCCATCGCCCGCTCGTAGGTGTGCGGCTTGCCCTCGAGCCGGCCGTCGACCAGGAGCATCGAGTCGCAGCCCACCACGATGAGCGTGTCGGCACCCGCGGCACGGGCCTCGGCCGCGAGTGCCCCGCCCTCACGATCGAGGACGTCCTGCGCCTTGGCGCGGGCCAGGTCCTCCACCACGCGCACATGCGGGGTGCCCGCGGGGAGCGCGGCCTGGAGGGCGTCCTCGTCGACCTGCGGGTGTCGGATGAGCGGGTCCACGCCGGCCTGCTGGAGGATCCGCAGTCGGGACGGGGAGGCCGAGGCGAGGACGAACGTGATCATGGGCCCAGCGTAGCCAGGGCCTCAGGCCCGCGGCAGCAGCATGGTGACGGTGAGCGTGGTGGGCTCGAGCGCGCGCACCGAGTGCCGCAGCCTCGGTGTGAGGTGGAGTACCTCACCGGGCACCAGGACGACCGTGCGGTCGGGCAGGCCGAACTCCACCCGGCCCCGGAGCACCTGGACGAGGACCGGGTGGTGGGCCGCGTGGTCGCCGAGCTCATGACCCTCCCCGAATTCGAACGCCACGATCTTGGCGGACTCGTCCTCGTGCACGACGGAGGCCCGCGGCCGGTTCTCGAAGGGCTCGGCGCGACCGATGATGTCGGTCAGGTGGGTGGCGGTGCCCTCGGTGGTCCCGGCGCGGCTGCCGTGGTCACGGTCGTCGCGCGTGGAGTCGACGGAGGTGGGGGCGGGGGTGGCGGGCTCGG
>NZ_JAALED010000357.1:0-728 GCF_014145155.1 Dietzia sp. B19
GTCGTCGACGTGGATGCCGCGCGCGGCGATGTCGGTGGCCACGAGCACGCTCGCCTGGCCGGAGGAGAACGCGTCGAGGTTGCGCACGCGTGCGTTCTGCGACAGGTTGCCGTGCAGGTCCACGCTGGTCACGCCGCGCCCGGAGAGCTGCTTGGCCAGGCGCTTGGCGCCGTGCTTGGTGCGGGTGAACATGACGGTCCGCTCGTTCACGCCGGCGAGGTCCGCCAGTGCGCGGACGCGGTCGTCCGGGTCCACGTGGAAGACGTGGTGTGCGGTCGCGCCGGGGGTGGCGGAGCCGTCGTCGACCTCGTGCACGACCGGGTTGTCGAGGAACTTGCGGACCAGCTTGTCCACACCCTGGTCCAGCGTCGCGGAGAACAGCAGGCGCTGGGCGCCCGCCGGCGTGGCCGCCAGGATCCGGGTGACTCCCGGGAGGAAGCCCAGGTCGGCCATGTGGTCGGCCTCGTCGAGGACGCTGACCTCGATCGAGTCCATGCGGCAGTGCTTCTGCCCCATGAGGTCCTCGAGCCGGCCCGGGCAGGCCACCACGATGTCGACGCCCTGGTCGAGCGCGCTGACCTGGCGGCCCTGCGAGACGCCGCCGAAGATCACGGTGGTCTTGAGGCCCATCGCGCGGGCCAGCGGTGCGAGCGTCTCGTCGATCTGACGGGCGAGCTCACGGGTGGGGGCGAGGATCAGCCCGCGCGGAGCGTTGCGCTTACGGCGGA
>NZ_JAALED010000357.1:787-2537 GCF_014145155.1 Dietzia sp. B19
ACCAGCGGGAGGCAGAACGCGTAGGTCTTGCCGGAGCCGGTGCGGCCGCGGCCCAGGACGTCGCGTCCGGACATCGCGTCGGGCAGCGTCGCCGACTGGATGGGGGTGGGGGTGACGATGTCGACGCCCGTGAGGACGTCGAGCAGGGATGAAGGAACGCCGAGATCGGCGAAGGAACGTGACAAGGGAGGAATCTCCGTACATAGATGGGGCGTCTTGCCCGGCGCGCTCCTGGGGTGCCACGTCGCTCGGAGGCGACGCGCCCGGTGCGCGACCACGGGAGGTCGACATCCGATTCGGCCCGAGGCAAGAGTGGTGCGGGCCGACTCGCCCACCCTACGCCCCGGCGGGCCCTCGGCCACTGTTCCCGGCCCGAGTGTGACGAGGTCGTCACTTCGGGGCCCGCAGATGGCACGATGTTGACCGTGCGACTCGACCTGTCCCTGCTGCGGCGCCCGGAACTGGGCTCGGTGCTGCTCGGGCGGGGGACGGAGTCAGCGCGACTGCGCACCATGAGGGTCCGGGTGCTGCTCGTCCTGACGCTACTCGGTTCCAACCTCGTCGGCGTGGCCGTCGCCGCTGTGCTGATCCTCTTCGTCCTCCCGGGTCCCACCCTCCCCTCCCGTGAGTTCATGGTCCCCACCGCGATCGTCGTCCCGGTGTATGTGGCGCTGGCGACGATCGTGGGGACGATCTGGGTGCGTGGTGCCGTCCACCGGCGTGTCGGGTGGTTCCTCGACGGCCGCGAACCCACGGATCGCGAGCGGGTGTGGACTCTCCGTCTGCCCGGCCGGATGACCCTGATCCAGGCCTTTCTGTGGCTGTTGGGCGCGGCCGTGGTCACGCCCGCCTTCGGGGTGATCGACCCCGAGGCGATCCCGTCGGTCGGGTTCACGATCGTCTTCTCCGGGATGGTCGTCTGCGGTGTGGCGTTCCTGTTCGCGGACTTCGGACTCCGCCCGGTCGCCGCGGTCGCCCTGGCCGGAGGGCCGGTCCCCCGCGGCCGGTTCCTGGGTGCGATGACTCGGCTCCGCGTGTCCTGGGCGGTCGGCAGCGGGGTTCCGATCGCGGGACTGATCATCGTGGCGATCTACACGTTGGCGGGCCGGGCCCTGTCGCTGGAACGCCTCGCCGTCATCGTGATCGTGCTCGGCGCCACCTCGCTCCTCGCCGGATTCCTCCTCATCTCCCTGGCCACCGGGTCGGTGCTCGGACCGCTACGCAGTCTCCGCTGGGCCATGGAGGACGTCACGGACGGCGCGCTCTCCCGGCGCGTCGTGGTCTACGACGGCACCGAACTCGGCGAACTCCAGCGCGGGTTCAACCGTATGGCGGCCGGGCTCCAGGAGCGCGAACGGCTCCGGGACCTGTTCGGCCGCCACGTGGGTCGCGACGTCGCGGAGGCGGCCGAGGAGCGGGACCCCGAACTGGGCGGCAGCGCCTCCCAGGTCGGCGTCGTCTTTGTCGACATCATCGGGTCCACGGAGATGGCGGTGCGGTCCGAGGCGTCGGAGGTCGTCGACGTCCTCAACCGGTTCTTCCGGGTGGTCGTGGAGACGGTCGAGGAGTATGACGGCATCGTGGACAGCTTCCTCGGCGACGCCGCGCTCGTGGTGTTCGGGGCGCCCCGGGCGATGAACGACCCGGCGTCCGCCGCACTGGCCTGCGCCCGGGTGCTCGGCGAGCAATTGCCGGCCCGGGTGCCGGGATGCCGGGCCGGGATCGGGGCCTCCTACGGGGGCGTCGTCGC
>NZ_JAALED010000036.1:0-4087 GCF_014145155.1 Dietzia sp. B19
ACTGCTCGGCGACGGTGTCGGCCGAGTGTCGGCCGCCGACGAGTGCCGATTCGCGGTGGGCGCCGCCGTCGGTGTCCTCGCCGTCCGTGGCGGTGCTCGTCCCCTGCTCGGCGGACTCGCCCGCGGTCTCCAGCGCCGACCCCTCGACGTCGACGGTGGGGAGGAGCCTGTCCAGCCACCGGGGCAGGCCCCAGGCCCGCTCGCCGAGGAGGAACATCACGGCCGGGATGATGGTCATGCGCACCACGAACGCGTCGAACAGCACCGCGATCGCCAGCGCGAAGCCCATCACCTTGATGAACTGCTCGTCGATCGTCATGAAGGCGGCGAAGACGCTGATCATGATCAACGCGGCGGCGGTGACGACGCGGGCCCCGTGTTTGAAGCCGTTGGCGACCGCGTTGTGTGCGGTCTTGCCGTGCACCCACCCCTCGCGCATCCTCGTGACCAGGAACACCTGGTAGTCCATCGCCAGACCGAACACGATGCCGATGAGCATGATCGGCAGGAAGCTGATGACGGGTTGCGGATCGGAGATGATCCCGCCCCAGCCCTCCTGCCAGATCGCCACGGTGACGCCGAAGGTCGCCGCGACCGAGAGGCCGAAGCCCAGCGCCGCGATCAGCGGCACCCAGATCGACCGGAACACCAGCATGAGCAGGATGAACGCGAGCGCCAGCACGATGGCGATGTACGGCAGCAGCACCTCGGTGAGTCGTTCGGAGATGTCCTCGTAGATCGGGGTGACGCCGGTGACGGAGTAGGTGCCCCCGGTCTCCTGTTCGAAGGCCGCGACCCCGGACCTGATCTCCGCGAGCACGTCCGCGGCCCGCTCGTCGGTCGCACCGTACTCGGGCGTGACGAGGAGTTGGGCGGCGTCACCCGACTCGTTGGTCTCGATGATCTGCGCGTTCTGCACTCCGTCGAGCGCCTGGATGTCCGCCGCGGCGGTGGCCCACGCGGCCGGACGCTCCTCCTCCGCGACATCGAGCGTGTCCACGAAGGCGATCATGGGGGCGTTGCGACCGGGACCGAACGCCTCGTCGGTCATGTCGTAGGCCACGCGGTTCGGGGTGTCCGGGGCCATCGTGCCGTCGGTCGGCATGGCCAGTCGCAGCTGCACGGCCGGCAGGGCCAGCAGGACGAGCAGCAGGACACCGGCGGTCGCGAAGAACACGGGACGGGCGCGGATGCGGCGCACCCACGTCAAGCCCATCGTCGGCTTCTCGTCCTCCGGGTCGGGCGCCTTGACGCCCTTGACGCGGGCCGCGAAGAGCCTGGTCCCGACGGCACCGAGGATGGCGGGCAGCAGCGTGATGGCGACCAGGACCGCGATCGCGACGGTCGCCGCGGCGGACAGCGCCATCGCGGTGAGGAACGGGATGTTGATGATCGACAGGGCCGCGAGGGCGACGAGCACGGTGAGTCCGGCGAAGACGACGGCGGAGCCGGCCTTGCCGACCGCCAACCCGGCGAGGTGCGCGCGCTGCCTGGCGTCGATGGTCTTGAGCTTCTCCGCGAGTTCGGCCGGTTCGAGGTCGTTCCCCCCGATGTGTTTGACCAGCTCGGTGCGGAACCGGGAGACGATGAACAGCGCGTAGTCGATGCCCACGGCGAGACCGATCATGGACGCCAGGGTCGGCGTCATGGTGTTGATCGTGTCCGTGAAGGCGGTGGCCGCGAAGATGCCCGCGATGCCGATCCCGACGCCGATGATCCCGGTGAGCAGCGGCATCCCCGCGGCGATCAGCGAACCGAAGGTGACGAGGAGGATCACCGCCGCCACCGCGATACCGATGAGTTCGCCGATGGCGCTGATCTCGGACATCTGGAAGGCGTTCCCGGAGTACGCGATGGTCAGGTCGCCCTCGTGCCCGGCCACGACGTCCGCGAAGGCGTCGCGGTCCTCGGCGTCGATGTCCATGGTCGTCTCGGCCGCGAACAGGACCTGGACGGTGCCGGTCGTCTCGTCCGCGCTGAGCGGGCTCAGGGCCGCGATGTCGGCCTCGATCTGCTCCTGCGGGATCTCCTGGGCGGCCTTGGCCTCGGTCAGCTGCTGGGACAGCCCCTCGGCGGCGATCACCGGGTTGACGATCGCGTCGGTGTCGGCGAGGAAGTCCAGCTCCCGCACCTGTGCGAGGAATGCGTCGACGTCCTCCGTCACCGCCGGATCGGTGAGGGTGCTGCCCTCCGGGGCCCGGATGACCACTGTCCCCGTGGGGGCGTCGAGTTGGTCCCCCGCCCCGGCGAACCGCTCCTGCATCTCCTCCTGGGTCTCGATCGACTCCAGGCCCGGGATCGAGAAGGTGGTGCTGGTCTGCTGCGACATCGTGGCCGCGGCGGTGCCGACGCCGACGATCAACAGCATCCAGGCCGCGATGAACCGCCACCTGAACAGATAGGCGGACCGCCCGATGCGGTAGAGGAATGACGCCATGCGCTGGCTCCTGGTGCGTAGGTGCGGGAAGCGGAACCCTCGCAGTTTTGCACGAGTACTGCACCATTGCACAGCCTGTGCAACCACGTGTGGCGAACGCCACCCTGCCCGGATGCGCCGCCCGCCTTGTCGATACCCCCCGGGGTATGTACAGTCGTGGCACACCCCTCGCAGGGAACACCGACCGACAAGGAGATCACCATGCTTCTCGAACGCATCTACGACGAGGACCTCGCCCAGGCCGGCTACTTCATCGGCTGCCAGGCCAAGGGGGAGGCCGTGGTGGTCGACGCCCGCCGCGACATCCGCGAGTACCTGGACCTGGCCGCTCGTCACGGCATGACCATCACCGCGGTCACCGAGACCCACATCCACGCCGACTACCTGTCCGGCACCCGCGAACTCGCGGCCGCCACCGGGGCGACCGTCTACGTCTCCGGCGAGGGCGGTGACGACTGGCAGTACCGCTTCGCCGCGGAGCGCCTGTACCACGGCGACCGGCTGACCCTCGGCAACATCACCGTCGAGGCCGTGCACACACCGGGCCACACGCCGGAGCACCTGTCGTTCCTCATCACCGACGGCGCGTTCGCCGATACCCCCGGGTACATGCTGACCGGCGACTTCGTCTTCTCCGGCGACCTCGGCCGGCCCGACCTGCTCGACGAGGCCGCGGGCGGGGTCGACACCCGTTTCGCCGGCGCCAAGCAGATCTTCCGGAGCCTGAAGGACTCGTTCGTCACGCTGCCGGACCACGTCCAGGTCTTCCCGGGCCACGGCTCGGGCAGCGCCTGCGGCAAGGCGCTCGGCGCGCTTCCGTCGACCAGCGTCGGGTACGAGCGTCGATACGCGTGGTGGGCGGGGTACGTCAACGACGACGACGAAGAGGGCTTCGTCTCCGAACTCCTCGACGGCCAGCCGGACGCGCACGCGTACTTCGGGCGGATGAAGCGGCAGAACCGGCAGGGTCCGGACGTCCTCGGACCGCTGGCCCCGCTGCGCCGTTACGAGTCCGCGGAGGTGGCCGACGCCCTCGAGACGAACGAGGTCGTCGTCGTCGACACCCGCGGCCAGGACGAGGTCCACGCGGGCACCGTCCCCGGCTCGCTCAACATCCCCGGCGTCGACAAGGCCGCCTCCTTCGGCGCCTGGGTCTACGACCCCGAGTCCGAGGACACGCCCCTGGTGGTCCTGGCCGAGGACGTCGAGATGGCCGAGGCGTTGCGGGATCACCTGCTGCGGGTCGGCATCGACACCGTCACCGGCTACACCACCGGCCTCGAGGGTCTGCCCATGACGACCCCCGAGATGATCGGGCCCGACGAGCTGGACGCGTTCGACGCCGCCATGGTCCTGGACGTGCGGAACAAGACCGAGCACTCCGAGGGGCACATCCCGGGCTCCGACCAGCTCAGCGGCGGCCGGCTCCTGTGGAACCTCGACCGGCTCCCGACCGACGGGCCGATCGTGACGTACTGCCAGAGCGGCGTCCGCAACTCGGTCGCGGCCAGTGCACTGCGTCGCGCCGGCTACCACGTGGTCGAGCTCGAGGGCAGCTACGCAGCCTGGTCCGAGCGCACCCTCGTCTCCGCCTGAGCGGACCCACCGCACACCCCGGGGGCCGGACCACCCGTCCGGCCCCCGGCCCCA
>NZ_JAALED010000358.1:0-3475 GCF_014145155.1 Dietzia sp. B19
CCCTGCCCGTGAGGGACGGGGTCGGACCGACGCGGCTCCGCGTGCCGACGGCCGGGCCGTGGACGTCGATCGCCGAGTACGTGGTCGAGCGGTTCGATCACCTCGACCCTGCCGATCTGCACCGCCGCTTCGCCGCCGGCGATGTCGTGGGCGCCGACGCCCGCCCGGTCGGCCCCACGGCGGCCCTCGGTTCACACGAGTTCATCTGGTATCACCGCGAGGTGCCGGCGGAAGACCCGCTCCCCGTCCGCGAGGAGATCGTGCACGTCAGCGACGATCTGGTCGTGATCGACAAACCCCACTTCCTCCCCACCACCCCGACGGGCGGGTTCCTGCGCGAGTCCGCGCTCGTCCGTCTCCGCGTCCGTCTCGACAATCCCGACCTCACCCCGGTCCACCGTCTGGACCGCGCCACCGCCGGGCTGGTGATGTTCTCGGCACGCCCGTCCACACGGGGCGCCTACCAGACCCTGTTCGAACGACGAGAGGTCGCCAAGGTCTACGAGGCTGTCTCGACGCGGCCGCCGGGCTGGGATCCGAGCACGCCGGAGATCTCCGGACGCCCGGTCCCCCTCGTCCACCGCGACCACCTCGAGAGGCTGCGAGGCCACCGACGGGTCGCCGTCCGCCCCGACCTCCCGCCGAACACCGAGACCCTCGTCGACGTCCTCGGTGCCGGCAGGAGCGCGGCCGGGCGCCCGGTGCTGCACACGATCCTGCGCCCCCGGACCGGCCGGTTGCACCAGCTGCGGGTACACCTGGCGGCACTGGGGATCGCGATCCTGGGTGATCGCCGGTACCCCGACCTGCTACCGGAGATCCCGGATGATCACTCCCTGCCTCTCCAGCTGCTCGCGAGGGAGCTGGCGTTCACCGACCCGCTCTCGGGTGAGCCCCGGCGCTTCGTCACACGCCTGAGGTTGTCCGAGGCCCCGGTGTACGGCGACGCCAGAAGCTCAGGTGGGTGACCCCACTGGGCGAGGTGGTGGACTCGATGTGGAATCGCTCCTCGAGCCCCTCCACCCCGTCCCACAGCCGTTCCCCCCGGCCCAGGATGACGGGCACCACGACGATGTGCATCTGGTCGATCAGGTCCGCCCGGAGGAACTGGCGGATCGTGCTCGCTCCCCCGCCGATGCGGACGTCCAGGCCACCTGCCAGCTCGCGCGCGGCGTCGAGCGCCGCGGCGGGTTCGGCGTCCATGAAGTGGAACGTGGTGCCCCCGTCCAGCTCCAGCGTCGGCCTGGGGTGATGGGTCAGGACGATCACCGGGGTGTGGAAGGGCGGGGTGTCCCCCCACCAGCCACGCCACGTCTCGTCCGCCCAGGGGCCCCGGGTGGGGGAGAACTTGTTGCGGCCCATGATCTCCGCGCCGATACCCGTGTTCCACCGGCTCGCGAACGCCTCGTCGACCCCCACCGAGGCCTCACGGTCCCCGTGGAATCCCATGTCCTGGAAGGTCCGTGTCGGTAGCGCCCACTCCAACAACCGGTGCCCGGCGTGACCGAAGGGCGCCTCGAGGCACTGCCCCTCCCCCGTACCGAACCCGTCCAGCGAGACGGAGAAGTTGTGGACCCGGACCAGTTGCCTCCGCACTCCCGCTTCCCCTTGCGCGTCGGCGAGCTCGGCGACATGGGCCGCTAGGTTGGCCAGGGTCTGCTCGCCACCCTCGACGGCGTGGTACTCCTGCGCCGCGCGATCGCGGAGCTCCCTCGTCGGGAACACCGTGCGGAACTCGACACGGGTCCCCCCGCCGTCGGGTTGGAAGTCCAGGACGGACTCGAACGCCTCCGGATCCTCCGCGGACTCGCCGTGCAGTAGCGCGATCCGCTCCGGGGGGACGATCTCGCGCCAGGTGATCCACTCCTGGTAGTCGGTTCCGTCCGGGCCGTGCATGACGAAGTCCCACACGCCGCCCTCGCGGAACTCGAAGGACCGGGTGGTGGTGGTGAACCCCTCCGGTCCCCACCACCGCGCCAGGTGCTTCACCTCGGTGAACGCGCGGAACACCAGCTCTCGCGGCGCGTCGATGTACCTGGTGATGGCGATCTCGCGGTCCGCGGTCTCCGGCCCTGTCGGGTCACCCCGCCTGCTGTCCCCCATGGTCTACTCCTCCTCCTCGGCCCGCGCCATCTCGCGGACGTAGTCGTCCAACCTGTCGAAGCTCTCGTTCCAGAACCGCTCGAACCCGCCGACCCACTCGTGGACGGACCGGAGCCCGCCGGGGTCGAGGTGGTAGATGCGCTGCTTGCCCTCACGTCGGTCGCGCACCAGGCCGACCTCGCGGAGCACCCGCAGGTGCTTGGAGGCACCGGGCTGGGTGATCCCCAGTTCGAGCGCGACCTCGGTCGCCGGCCGCTCGCCATCCCGCAGCAGGACCAGGATCTCCCTGCGTTGGGGTTCGGCGATCGCGTTGAACACGTCCGAGGTCGTCGCTGCCCGTGCCATGGGCGCAATCATATTCCTATATAGGAAACTGTCAATGGGGAGCCTGTTCCCCCGCCTGCGCCGGCTCAGCAGGTGGGTGTGGGCGCCGCCCGGTTCCGGCGATCGAGGGTCCAGCTCACGAGTTGCGGGGTCAGCGGGGAGTCCGCGGCGACCAGCCCGTTGTGATCGCGGCCGGGGTAGGTCCGGTAGTCGAGCGGCTCGCCGTCCGCGCACCGGGCGTCCACCCAGTCCTGCTGCATCGCCGGCTTGACCAACGGGTCGGCCAGCCCCTGGGCGATCAGCACCGGCGCGGGCCACGGCCCGGTCGGCGAGTCCTTCAACGTCGCCCCCAGGTCGCCGTCGAGGACCGCGTCGGGGAACACCTGCTCAGGGATCTGGGTGCCCCGCACGAGGGCGGCGATCGCGTCCTTCTCGTTGAAGCACAGGTCGCCGATCCTCTCCACGCCGTGCGCGGTGCCCGGGTTGAGGTGCCCGGCCAGATCCAGCTCCGGGTAGACCTCGTTCCACGACTGCGCGATGTAGGCGGAGACCGTCTTGCCCCCCACCTCGTTTTTGCTCAGCTCGGCGAGCGTGTAGAGGTCCGTGGCGGGAGCCATCCCGGCGATGCCCAGCAGGGTCAGCTCGGGAGCGTAGTCCTGGGCGATCTGACCGGTCCACAGCGCACCGTGCCCGCCCTGCGAGTGCCCCCAGACAACGGTGTCGCTGCTCAGGGTCACCCCGTCGAGCTGCTGTGCCGCACGGGAGGCGTCGAGGACGTTGCGCGCCTCCACCTGTCCCACCAGGTACGGGTGCATCCCCGGGGTGCCCAGACCCACGTAGTCCGAGATCACCCCCGCCCACCCGTGCTCGGTCACCATCTCCGTGAGCGCGGCGCCCGCACCGTCGCAGAACGGGGTGGGGCTGAGGGACGGCGCGCAGCGCGGGACGATCCCGGTGGTCCCGTGCGCCACACTGAGCAGCGGGAGCGCGTCCGTGCCCCGGTCGGCCGGCGCGATGACCGTGCCGCTGACGGCCACCACGGTGTCGT
>NZ_JAALED010000359.1:0-2268 GCF_014145155.1 Dietzia sp. B19
CCGAGCGGGAATCGACGCTCGTCCGCAGGGTCAGGGGCTGGTACGCGGAACGGTTGCGGAGCGCGGCGGTGTCCACGCGGACGGGGAAGTGCCCGCCGTAGGTGGAGATGGGAGCGGTCCAGGTGGTGCCGAAGTCGGTGGAGGCCTGCACTGACCAGGAGGAGCTTCGTAGCGCCGACTCGCGGGCATCGTCCTCGCGGTCCTGCAGGATCAACGTGGCGCCGAGCGCACAGGCGGAAGCGGAACCGAGGGCGACCAGCGCGGTGGCCGCGTGTCGAATCCGCATAGCTCCTCCGAAAGCCATTACTCGGCGACCGGTCCGGAGGAGGGGGCTCCGGCACGGGCTGGCCCGCCATGACCGCCGCTTCATCCAGAGTATGGTCGCCGGTGGCCGAATCGTTACATTTCCTGCGGCGAGTGACGAATCTCACGACAGTTCCTGCGTGTTGCAGCGGGTGTCAGCGGATGTAGACGACCGTCCCGGTTTTCTGGTTGACGGTGGCCCAGCGCCACCCGTCCGAGTCCGGGTCGCTCGAGGTGAACGTCGCCCAGTCGCCGCTCGGGCGGGTGCCCTCGTTGATCCAGGTGTCCAGCGCGGCCAGAGCGGTGCGGGCGTCGGCGGGGACGGTGTCGCCCTTGACGACGACGTCGAAGTCATCGCCGTCGTCGTCTGGTCGGATCCGGGGGCCCGCTGCTGCGGCTCGACCGCGTCGCTGTCACGCCTGGAACCCCGGCGCGGCGGCGCTGGCATACTCGGCTGCAGTGACCCGACCGCCGCGTCGGTGAAGTCACTCACACAACCCACGAGGAGTCGTCGATGCCCCCCACCTCCGCCCTGAAGCTCGGTTACAAGGCCTCGGCCGAGCAGTTCGGCCCGCGCGACCTGGTCGAGTACGCGGTCCTGGCGGAGCAGGCGGGCATGGACTCGGCCACGGTCTCGGACCACTTCCAGCCGTGGCGCCACGACGGCGGCCACGCCCCGTTCTCCCTGGCGTGGATGACGGCCGTGGGGGAGCGCACCGAGCGGCTGCAGCTGGGCACCTCCGTGCTCACTCCCACGTTCCGCTACAACCCGGCGGTGCTCGCGCAGGCCTTCGCCACCATGGCGTGCCTCTACCCGGACCGCATCTTCCTCGGCGTGGGCACCGGCGAGGCGCTCAACGAGATCGCCACCGGCCACCAGGGGCAGTGGCCGGAGTTCAAGGAGCGGTTCGCCCGCCTGCGCGAGTCGGTCCGGCTCATGCGCGAGCTGTGGACCGGCGAGACCACCAACTTCGACGGCGATTTCTACACCACCAAGGACGCGTTCCTCTACGACGTGCCCGAGGGTGGCGTGCCGGTCTACATCGCCGCCGGTGGACCCGTGGTGGCCAAGTACGCCGGTCGGGTGGGCGACGGCTTCATCTGCACCTCGGGCAAGGGCATGGAGCTCTACACCGACAAGCTCCTGCCGGCGGTGGAGGAGGGCGCCGGGATCAACGACCGTGACTCCTCCCGGATCGACCGGATGATCGAGATCAAGATCAGCTACGACCCCGACCCGGCCGCGGCCCTGGAGAACTGCCGCTTCTGGGCGCCGCTCTCGCTGACGCCCCAGCAGAAGCACTCCGTGGACTCGCCGCGCGAGATGGAGCGCCTGGCCGACGAGCTGCCCATCGAGCAGGTGGCCAAGCGCTGGATCGTCGCCTCGGACCCCGATGACGCGGTCGCGCAGGTCAAGCAGTACGTCGACGCCGGCCTGAACCACCTCGTGTTCCACGCACCGGGCCACGACCAGAAGCGGTTCCTGGACCTGTTCAAGACCGACCTCGAGCCGCGGTTGCGTGACCTGGCGTGAGCGGCGCGAGCACCGTCCCGGGCCCGGACAAGGCTGACCTCTCCGGCCTCGAGGGTCTCCTCGACGTGGCCGAGTCGGTCCGCGTCCTGCGCTACCCGCACGAGACGGAGGCCGACGAGGAGGGTCAGACCACGGAGTGGCACTGCGACATCGTCGTCGTCGACAACGTCCCCGCGCCCGGGTTCACCACCTACGCCACCGTCGGCGCACGGGAGCTGCCCACCAACGTCACCACGCCCGACGGTCGGCAGATCCGCAGTGAGTTCGTCACCGTCGGCCGCACCGGGCATCGCGCCATGGCCGACGTCCTGGACGCGTGCGCGCTGGCCGTCGCCACCGGGTCCATCCACGTGGCACCGGGCGCGGTGATCCCGGGCGCCGTGGGGCTCGTCGACTCCGGCCGACGCTGCGAGCACCTGGTCCTCACCCCG
>NZ_JAALED010000360.1:0-2367 GCF_014145155.1 Dietzia sp. B19
GCGGGGTCGTGGCCCGGGGACTCGGCCGCTCGTACGGGGACAGCGCGCAGAACTCCGGCGGCCTCGTGCTGGACATGAGCCGCTTCAACCGCATCCACGAGCTCAACGCCGAGAAGGCGCTCGCCGTGGTCGACGCCGGTGTGAACCTGGACCAGCTCATGCGCGCCGCCCTGCCGTTCGGCCTGTGGGTGCCGGTCCTGCCGGGCACGCGCCAGGTCACCGTGGGCGGGGCGATCGGACACGACATCCACGGCAAGAACCACCACTCGGCGGGGTCGTTCGGCAACCACGTCACCCGGATGGAGCTGCTCGTCGCGGACGGCCGGGTCCTCACCCTCGAGCCCGGCGGGACGTCCGACGACCCCGGGGGCACGCTCTTCTGGGCCACGGTGGGCGGCAACGGCCTCACCGGCGTGGTCCTCAAGGTGTGGATCGCCATGACCCGCACCGAGACCGCCTTCTTCCTGGCCGACTCCGATCAGACGGCCTCGCTCGACGAGACCATCGCGCTGCACACCGACGGCTCCGAGTCGAGGTACACCTACTCCTCGGCGTGGTTCGACGCGATCAGCGCACCCCCGAAGCTCGGTCGCGCGGCGGTGTCCCGCGGTTCGCTCGCCACGCTGGCCCAGCTCGAGGAGTACGCACCCAAGCTCGCCAGGGACCCGCTGGCCATGAACGCCAAGCCGCTGGTCACGTTCCCGGACGTGTTCCCCAACGGCCTGGCCAACAAGTACACGTTCGGCCCCATCGGCGAGGTCTACTACCGCCTCGGCGGCACCTCGCGGAACAAGATCAAGACCCTCCCGGCCTTCTATCACATGCTCGATCTGTTCGGGGAGTGGAACCGCGCGTACGGGTCCGACGGCTTCCTGCAGTACCAGTTCATCGTCCCGCCCGGGGCGGTCGACGGGTTCAAGGAGATCATCGGCGACATCCAGCGGTCGGGCCACTACTCGTTCCTCAACGTGTTCAAGCTCTTCGGACCCGGCAACCAGGCCCCGCTCTCGTTCCCCATGGAGGGGTGGAACGTGTGCGTGGACTTCCCCATCAACGACCGCCTGAACGCGTTCGTCAACGAGCTCGACGCCAAGGTCATGTCGATGGGCGGCCGGCTCTACACCGCCAAGGACTCGCGGGTCCCTGCCGAGCGTTTCCACGCCATGTACCCGCAGATCGACTCGTGGATCGCCACGCGCCGTGGGATCGACCCCCACGGGGTCTTCGTCTCCGACATGGGCCGTCGTCTCGAACTGCTCTGACCCGGGGGCTGTACAGGCGGTCGTCGGCGGGCCCACAATAGGGTGACCCCGGACGACGAGGGTCGCCCGGAGGCCGATCGGGAGTCCGCCATGATCCTCCGCACCGTCGCCGCCGCCGTCGTCCTCGTCGCCGTCTCCCCGCCGTCCACCGCGTGGAGACGGGCACCGCGGAGGCCGCCCCCGGCACCTCCCGGGGTCCGCCCACCCCCACGGGGTACGCGCCCCGCCGGGTAGTCCCGGCCACCTTCCCCGTTCCGGCGGGAAGGCCTCGGTAGACTCCTGCGCATGATCAATGCCGTCGGCGTCCCCCAGACCCTGCTCCTGCTCGGAGGCACCTCCGAGATCGGCCTGGCGATCTGCGGGGAGTACCTCCAGCAGGGGCCGATGCGCGTGGTGCTGGCCTGCCTCCCCGGAGACCCGGGCATCGAGGACGCGCGCGCCGAGATGACGGCCGCCGGGGCCACCGCCGTCGACGTGGTGGACTTCGACGCCGCCGCCACCGACTCCCACCCGGCCGCCTTCGAGCAGATCTTCGCCGGGGGCGACGTCGACGTGGCCATCGTGGCGTTCGGCCTGCTCGGGGAGAACGAGGAACTCTGGTCCGATCAGCGCAAGGCCGTGCAGATCGCCCAGGTCAACTACACCGGCGCCGTCTCGGTGGGCGTGCTGCTCGCCGAGCGGATGAAGACGCAGGGATACGGCCGGATCATCGCCATGAGTTCGGCCGCCGGGCTCCGCGCCCGCCGCTCCAACTTCGTCTACGGCTCCACCAAGGCCGGGCTCGACTCCTTCTACACGGGCCTGGGCTACGCGCTCGACGAGTACGGGGTGGACGTCCTGGTGATCCGCCCGGGTCAGGTCCGCACCCGCATGTCCGCGCACGTCAAAGAGGCACCGCTCACCATCAACAAGGACGACGTCGCCCGCATCGCGGTCAAGAAGTCCGGGGCGGGCAAGGGCGCCGTCTTCGCCCCCGCCGCGTTCGGCGGCGTCATGGCCGTGCTCACCCACGTGCCGCGCCCGATCTTCCGCAAGCTCCCCTTCTGACCATGCCGGTGGCGCTCCGGGGGCCGGGCCTGGCGGCCGCGGCGACGCTGCTGGCCGC
>NZ_JAALED010000361.1:0-1479 GCF_014145155.1 Dietzia sp. B19
GGTGGCGGATGCGCGCGCCGGGCAGGCCGTCCTGGCCACCTGGCGGTTGCTGCTGGACTCGGGGCGGATGCAGGACGGTGAACCGCACCTGGCCGGGACGGCCCGGACCCCCGTGGCCAGGCTCTCCGCGGCCACCGCCCTCGAGGCCGGCGTCGCGGACGGCGATCCACTGACCGTCTCCACGGAGAGCGGATCGATCACCCTGCCCTGCGTGGTCACCGCGATGCCCGATCGCGTGGTGTGGCTGCCGCAGAACTCACCCGGGTCGACCGTCAACGCCACGCTCGCCGCGGCCGCGGGGGACGTCGTCCGGATCGGCGCCGGGGAGGGGGCCTCGTGACCTCGCAGGGATATGCGGACCTGTCCGCCTTCGGCATCGACCCGTGGTGGCTGGTGCTGCTCAAGGTTCTCGCGGTCTTCGTGTTCCTCGTGGTGACGGTGCTCGCCGCGATCTACCTCGAGCGCAAGGTCATCGCCTGGATGCAGATGCGCGTGGGACCCAACCGGGTCGGCCCGCTGGGCATGCTGCAGAGCCTCGCCGACGGCGTCAAGATCGCCCTCAAGGAGGGACTGATCCCCGCGGGGGTCGACAAGCCCGTCTTCCTGTTGGCGCCGGTCATCGCGGTGATCCCGGCGTTCATGGCGTTCGCGGTGATCCCCTTCGGACCCGAGGTCTCGATCTTCGGACACCGGACGCCGCTGCAACTCACCGACCTGAACGTGGGCGTGCTCTACATCCTGGCCGTCACCTCGATCGGCGTGTACGGCATCGTGCTGGCCGGTTGGTCCTCCGGCTCCACCTATCCCCTGCTCGGTGGGCTGCGGTCCACGGCGCAGGTGATCAGTTACGAGATCGCGATGGCACTGTCCTTCGTCGGCGTGTTCCTGTTCGCCGGAACCATGTCGACCTCGGGGATCGTCGCCGCTCAGTCCGAGGTCTGGTTCGTGTTCCTCCTGGCGCCCTCGTTCCTCATCTACGTGATCTCCATGGTCGGCGAGACCAACCGCGCGCCCTTCGACCTCCCCGAGGCCGAGGGCGAGCTGGTCGGGGGGTTCCACACCGAGTACTCGTCGCTGCGGTTCGCCATGTTCATGCTGGCCGAGTACGTCAACATGACGACGGTCTCGGCCCTGGCGGCCACCCTGTTCCTCGGCGGCTGGCAGGCACCGCTGCCGTTCTCCCTGATCGACGGCGCGGACTCCGGGTGGTGGGCGCTGCTGTGGTTCGTGATCAAGGTGTGGGGCTTCATGTTCCTGTTCATCTGGCTGCGCGCCACCCTGCCGAGGTTGCGCTACGACCAGTTCATGGGCTTCGGCTGGAAGGTGCTCATCCCCGTCTCCCTGGGATGGGTGATGGCCGTGGCGAGCATCCGGGCGTTCTCGAACGCCGGTTACGACGGCCTGACCATCGCGCTGGTGACCGCCGGCGTGATCGCCGCGGCCGTGATCGTGGTGGCCCTCCGCACCCGGATGGGCACC
>NZ_JAALED010000362.1:0-1480 GCF_014145155.1 Dietzia sp. B19
CGCCGTCGTGGACGAGCGCCTCGCCGTGGTGGCTCTCGAGTGCGGGCGACGGCGCGATGCCGCGCACCAGGTCGGAGGACCCGCGGACGAAGTCCTCGGGCGTGCCCATGTCCCGCCAGTACGCCGAGTCGACGAAGCCGTAGACCCGCCTGCCCTCGGCGAGCAGCTGCGGGAAGGTCTCGCGCTCCACCGAGACGGGGACGCCCTCGGGGATCTGAGCGATCAGTTCACGCCGGAAGACGTAGCAACCGGCGTTGATCTGATCGGTCGGTGGGTCCTGCGTCTTCTCGAGGAACTCCAGGACCCGGCCGTCCTCATCGGTCGGCACACAGCCGAACGCACGGGGATCGGAGACCCGCACCAGGTGCATGGTCAGATCCGCGCTCTTGGCGTGGTGGAGATCGAGGATCCGGGTGAGATCGGTCCCGCCCAGCACGTCGCCGTTGAACACCATGATCGTCGAGGCGGTGAGCTCGTCCAGGACGTTGCGGATGCCGCCGCCCGTGCCCAGCGGCTCGGTCTCCACCACGTACGTCAGCTCCAGATCGAGGTCGGACCCGTCCCCGAAGTGCTCCTCGAACACCTCCGCCTTGAACGACGTGCCCAGCACCACGCGCCGGATGCCCGCCGCCCGGATCCGCGAGAGCAGATGGGTGAGGAAGGGCAGACCGGCCGTGGGCAACATGGGCTTGGGCGCCGAGATGGTCAGCGGCCGCAGGCGGGTCCCCTTGCCGCCCACCAGGACCACCGCCTCGGTGTCGGCGATCAGATCGCGCGGCTCGGCGCTGGAGGGGGTCGTCGAGGTCACAGTCCTACTCCCGATGTCGTGGGCCCCCGGCCGCGCGCTCGCGCGGCCCACACGGGCCGGTGGATGGTCTCGTCCGGCGCGTCAGCGAAGATCGCGCCGGGCGGACCGGATCGCGAGGCGGCACCGTAGTTCCAGACCCGCCCTCAGCGCCCAGCGTATCGGTGCCTGCCACGCGGCCGGATGCCTGTCCGCCTGGAACAGGTAGGCGCTGTTGTGGTGTGCCCGGAGGGTGAACTCCGGCACGGTCCTGGCCGCGTGTCCCTGGTCGTGGTGGATCACCGACGACGGCACGTAGACGCTCTGCCACCCGGCCCGGCCGAGCCGGTCCCCCAGGTCCACGTCCTCCAGGTACATGAAGTACCTCTCGTCGAACCCGCCGAGCGCGTCGAACGCCTCACGTCGCAGCAGCAGGCACGACCCGGACAACCACCCCGCGGTCCGTTCGGACTCCATGTCGGAGTCGTCGAGGTAGTGGGCGGTCCACGGGTTACCCGGCCACACCGGACCCAGCAGGGCGTGGCCGATACCGGCGCCGAGCCGCGGCACGGCGCGGGCCGAGGGGTACACCGAACCGTCGGTCTCCGCGATCCTCGGGCCGAACGCCGCCGCCCGGGGCCACCGGTGGGCGGCGGCGAGCAGCGCGTCCACGGAACCCGGCTCGAACCACACGTA
>NZ_JAALED010000363.1:0-1696 GCF_014145155.1 Dietzia sp. B19
CCCGCCTCGTCGCGGGCGACCTCCTCGGGCGTCCGCCAGGCCGCCCCGGGGTCGACGGGCGGTGGCACCCTGCCGGGCGCCGTGGCGGAGCTCTCGGTAGCGGGTCGGCCCTTGCCGTGGTGCTTTCCCATGCCGTTGTCCCTCAATCCACGATGTGCGTGCGGTAGGTCAGTTCGACCCTACGTGCTTCGTCGCAGGGCGGGACCACGACGATGTGTGCGACCGCCGTCCACGGCTCGAGTCGCACGTAGTTGCTCGAACCCCAGTGGAACTCGCTGCCGGAGACCTCGTCGTGGACGCTGAACCGGGCGTCGTCGTCGTACCCGAGGGCGGCCATGTCCAGCCGGAGGGTGCCCTCCTGGACCCCGTGCGAGTCGAGTGAGACCACCGTGAGGACGCAGTCGCCGGTGGTGGGGTCGAGTTTGGAGTAGGCGAGGATCTGGTCGTTGTCGACGTCGTGGAACCGCAGGGTGCGCAGCTGCTGGAGGGCGGGGTGCTCCCGGCGGATCCGGTTGAGGGTCCGGAGCCACGGCGCGAGGGACTGGCCCGCCGCCTCGGCACCGGCGAAGTCCCGGGGCCGGAGCTCGTATTTCTCCGAGTCCAGGTACTCCTCGCTGCCGTCGGTGACGGGCTGCCACTCGAACAGCTCGAAGCCCGAGTACACGCCCCACGCCGGGGACAGCGTGGCCGCGAGCGTCGACCGGATCGCGAACATCGCGGGGCCCCCGCGCTGCAGCGACTCGTGGAGGATGTCCGGGGTGTTGGTGAACATGTTGGGCCGGGCCTCGTCGACGTGCGCCAGCAGCTGCTCGCAGAACTCCACCAGGTCGGACTTGGTGGTCTTCCAGGTGAAGTAGGTGTACGACTGCGAGAAGCCCCGCCTGGCCAGGCCGAACATGCGGGCGGGACGGGTGAAGGCCTCGGCGAGGAACAGCACGTCCGGTTCCGTGCGCTTGACCTCGGCGATCAGGCGGCTCCAGAAGTCGGCCGGCTTGGTGTGCGGGTTGTCCACCCGGAAGATCCGTACGCCCAGGGAGGTCCACAGCCGCACGACCCGGAGCACCTCGGCGTAGATCCCCTCGGGATCGAGGTCGAAGTTGACGGGGTAGATGTCCTGGTACTTCTTGGGCGGGTTCTCGGCGTAGGCGATGTGCCCGTCGGGCAGCACCGTGAACCACTCGGGGTGCGCCTGCGCCCACGGGTGGTCCGGCGCGCACTGCAACGCCAGGTCCAGGGCTATCTCGACACCCCTCGTGGCGGAGTACTCGACCAGCTCGCGGAAATCCTCGATGGTGCCGAGCTCCGGGTGCACCGCGTCGTGGCCGCCGTCCGCGGAACCGATCGCCCAGGGCGAACCGACGTCGCCCGGGTCCGGGGTGAGCGAATTGTTGCGGCCCTTCCGGTTGACCACCCCGATCGGGTGGATGGGCGGCAGGTACACCACGTCGAAGCCCATGTCCGCGGCGTGGTCGATGTGGGTGCGCGAGGTGGCGAAGGTGCCGTGGACGGGCCGGCCCCGCTCGTCCCACCCGCCCGTGGAGCGGGGGAAGAACTCGTACCACGAGCTGAACTGGGCCTCGCGCCGGTCGACCCAGACGCGGTGGGTCTGACCGGCCGTCACCAGCTCGCGGACCGGTCCGGCGGCCATCGCGGCCGCGACCTCGTCGGACAGCGCCCGCGAGGTCCGGGTCCGGGC
>NZ_JAALED010000364.1:0-2377 GCF_014145155.1 Dietzia sp. B19
GATGCCGGCGTCGGCCTCCCCGGAGGTGACCTTGCCGCGCACGTCGGTGACCTTGGATTCCTCGCTCACCGGTCGCAGTTCGACGCCAGCCGCCGCGGCCAGCGCGCGCGCCGCGTCGCCGCAGGGGACACCGTCAGCGCACACGACCAACCGGGTGCCGTCGAGTGAGCGGTCCAGACCGGTGACGCCGGCGGGGTTCCCGGGCGGGGTGATCAGGGTGAGGACGTTGGTCGCGAACTCCACCGGCTCACCGGGGATCAGTCCCTCGGCGAGCGCCCGGTCCATGCTCGCGGCATCCGCCGAGGCGAACACGTCGGCGGGAGCGCCCCCGGCGATCTGGTCGACCAGCCCGGCCGATCCGTCGAAGGACAGCCGTACCTCGACCTCGGGGTTCTGACGCTCGTAGTCCTCGGCTATCCGGGTGAACGCGCTGGTGAGCGAGGCGGCGGCGAAGACCGTGAGCAGAGGCGAGCCCTCGTCGTCGTCGATCCCGACAGAACATCCCGCCAGCAGGGACATCCCCACGGCCGCGGCGAGCACCCGCACGCCGCCCGCGCCGGCGGCACGCTGCCGGCTCCTCCTGCGTCCCCCTGGGAAGGGCACGGTCGTCGGACTACCGGTAGTTGGTGAACTGCAGCGCGACCTCGAGATCGGCCTTCTTGAGCAGCTGCATGCACTCCTGCAGGTCGTCGCGCTTCTTGGACGACACCCGGATCTCCTCGCCCTGGATCTGCGCCTTGACGCCCTTGGGGCCCTCGTCGCGCAGGAGCTTGGTGATCTTCTTGGCGTTCTCCTTGTCGATGCCCTGCTTGAGGGAGCCGACCAGGCGGAAGCCCTTACCGGACGGCATCGGGTCGCCCACCTCCAGCGCCTTCATGCTCAGGCCCCGGCGGACCAGCTTCTCGATGAACACGTCCTTGGCCGCCAGCACACGGTCCTCGGAGGCCGCGACGATCTCCAACGCGTCGTCACCCTTCCACTCGATACCGGCGTCGGTACCGCGGAAGTCGTAGCGGGTGCCCAGCTCCTTGGCGGCCTGGTTGAGGGCGTTGTCCACCTCCTGGCGGTCGAACTCCGAGACGATGTCGAACGAGGACTCCGAGGCCATGGACGCGCTCCTTCTCCTGGGTTGGGGGACGATCCCGGCCAGGCTACCCGGCCGTGACATCCGCCCGGGCCACCCCGCCGGCCCCCGATTTGGCACCGGGGGTCACACGCGTTGTATCGTGTCCTAGCGCCTTCAAGGGTGCACGCCAGATTGCCCGAGCGGCCAAAGGGAGCGGATTGTAAATCCGTCGGCTTATGCCTACGTTGGTTCGAATCCATCATCTGGCACGCGAGACCCCCGCCACAAGCGGGGGTCTTCGTGCATTTCCTGGCCGCGATAGTGTGGCCGTGTGACACCGTGGACATCAGCGGCGCCGGGTGCGGGACGCCGGTGTGCCGCATCTCATCGAAAAGATTCGAGGTGAGGGGTATCCACGACAGGGTCGGCTCCGAACAACAGGACATGACACTGGATTCGGTAAGCGCCGCCCAGCGGATGACCTCTCGCGACCTGCCCGACGGCCTGGGTCCCGCCGTCGACGACTGGGCGGCCGATCTCGACCGCACCACCCGATCCGGCAAGGGCATGCGCTCGGCACTGTTCGACGCGGTCTACACGCACGCCGGCGGTCGCGACGAGGCGGTTCGCGCCGCCGCCTGTCAGGCGCTCGAACTCCTCCACGAGGCCTTCCTGGTCCATGACGACGTGGCCGACGGCGACGACCACCGCCGGGGCCGGCCCAACCTGCAGGGTCGGACCACGACGCGGGGTGCCGAGCAGGGGTTGTCCCGGGAGACCGCCGCGCACGTCGGCATGGTGGGGGGACTGCTCGGCGGGGATCTCCTCCTGGTGGCCGCGATGGGCGAGTTCGCCCGGTTGCCCGTGCCGGCGCCCGTGCTGCACCGCGCCATGGCGGAGGTCGAAGGCGCGGTGGTGGCCTCCATCGCCGGGGAGTACGCCGACGTGCACGGTGCGGCCCACGGTGAGCCGACCACGCAGGAACACGCGCTGGCGATCGGTGCCGCCAAGACCGCGGCCTATTCCGTGACCCTGCCCATGGTGCTGGGCGTGGTCCTGGCCGGGGGGCCGGAGGAGATGATCCCCCCGCTCCGTGAGACCGGTCGCCACCTGGGCACGGCGTACCAGGTGGTCGACGACGTCCTGGGCGTGTTCGGCGACCCGGCGGTGACCGGCAAGTCCAACGAGGGTGACCTGATGCGCGGTGCCCCCACGGTGTTGCTCGCCTTCGCCTCCACCACCGATCTCTGGCCGCGCGTCGACGCCGCGCTCGGTGGCACCGACGCCGGCCGGCCCGGCCCTGACCCGGCC
>NZ_JAALED010000365.1:0-3065 GCF_014145155.1 Dietzia sp. B19
GGCGGTGTGCTCGCGGAAGAGGCCCGCCGGGTCCACGTGGACCACCCTCATCTGCGCGGGGACCAGCTCATCGGGCACACCCGCCGAGCGGGCGCGGGCCAGCACTTTCTGCCCGAGGGCGAGGGCCGGCATGTCCCACGGGATGCCGTCGACCACCCCGCGCGGGGGGCGACCGGTACGTTCGGCGGCCTTGGCCTCCTGCCAGAGCCGGTCCTGCTCTGCGGCGTCGAGGCCGGCAGCGCCATCAGCGGTGAACCAGTAGGGCGCACGCCGGCGCAGCTTGTCCAGAAGGGCGCCGGCCACGTCGTGGATGTCGAACGCCCCCTCGGCCCGCTCCTCGCCGATCGCGGCGTGGAACAGCACCTGCAGGAGAAGATCGCCGAGCTCGGAGACCAACTCATCGCGGTCTCCGTCGGCCACGGCGTCGACCAGCTCCCACGACTCCTCCAGCAGGTACGGCAGTAGCGAGGCGTGGGTCTGGGCGGCTTCCCACTCGCCGTCGCGCCGGATGCGGGCCATCACCTCGACGGCCTCGGCGAGCCGATCCCCCGCGCCCGCGCCCGCGCTCAAGCTCGAGCCCGTCGAAAAGAGCGTTTCGGACACATCGGCCGAGTGGATCTGTGCGGAACGCTCTTTTCGATGGGGGTCGGAGCCGGAACCGGACTCGGGACTCACACCGACACCAACTCCGGCTGGATCACCGGGTGCGAGCCCTCGGGATCCCCGGCCATGGCGGTGAGGAAGTCGGCGGCGTACTGCAGCATCTCGTCGTCGCGCGCCTTCTCCGCGCCCGCACCGGCACGCGCGCCTGCCGCCTTGGGCAGCGGGAGCAGCACGGTCTTCTGCGTGGCCCGGTACTGCGCGGCCGGGTACATGCGCTTGAGCCGGATCTGCTGGGAGTCGAGCAGATCGAGCGGGCCCACGCGCAGGCGGGAGCCGGCCAGCACGATCTCGCGCACCTTGTACTTCTGGCACACGAGCCGCAGTCGCGACACGGACACCACGCGCCGGGCCTCGGCGGGCATGGGTCCGTAGCGGTCCACCAGTTCCTCGACCACCGCGTCGATGTCCTCGGGCGCCCGCGCCTGGGACAGTTTGCGGTACGCCTCGAGCCGTAGCCGGTCGCCGTCGACGTACTCGACCGGGATGTAGGCGTCGACCGGCAGCTCGATGCGGATCTCGCCCACCTCCTCCTCGACCTCCACGGTCTCGCCGTCGGCGATCGCGCGGTAGGCCTCCACGGCCTCGCCCACCAGACGGATGTAGAGGTCAAAGCCGACGCCGGCGATGTGGCCGGACTGCTCGGCGCCCAGGACGTTGCCGGCGCCGCGCAGCTCGAGGTCCTTCATGGCCACGGCCATGCCCGCGCCCAGGTCGTTGTTCTGGGCGATGGTGGCCAGCCGGTCGTACGCGGTCTCGGTGAGCGGCTTCTCCGGGTCGTAGAGGAAGTAGGCGTAGCCGCGCTCGCGGGACCGGCCCACGCGCCCGCGCAGCTGGTGCATCTGCGACAGACCCAGCTGGTCGGAGCGGTCCACGATCAGGGTGTTGGCGTTGGAGATGTCCAGGCCGGTCTCGACGATGGTCGTACACACCAGCACGTCGTAGTCGCGGTTCCAGAACCCGCCGACGGTCTGCTCGAGCTGCTCCTCCCCCATCTGCCCGTGGGCCACCACCACGCGCGCCTCGGGCACCAGGTCGCGGATCTTCGCCGCGGTGGCGTCGATGGTCCGCACCCGGTTGTGCACGTAGAACACCTGCCCCTCGCGCAGCAGCTCGCGGCGGATGGCGGCGGCGACGTGCTTGTCCGAGTGCGCGCCGACGTATGTGAGCACGGGCAGCCGCTCCTCGGGCGGAGTGAGGATCTGGCTCATTTCGCGGATCCCGGCCAGCGACATCTCCAGCGTCCTCGGGATGGGCGTCGCGGACATGGTCAGCACGTCCACGTGGGTGCGCAGCGAGGTGATGTGCTCCTTGTGCTCCACACCGAAGCGCTGCTCCTCGTCCACCACCACCAGCCCGAGGTTCTTCCAGTGCACCGCGGTGGCCAGCAACCGGTGGGTGCCGATCACCACGTCCACCGTGCCGTCGGCCAGCCCCTTGAGTACCTCCTTGGCCTCGGCGTCGGAGGTGAACCGGCTGAGCCCCTTGACGGTCACGGGGAACCCGGTCATGCGCTCGACGAAGGTCGCCTGGTGCTGCTGCGCGAGCAGCGTGGTGGGCACCAGTACCGCGACCTGGGTGCCGTCCTGCACGGCCTTGAACGCCGCCCGCACGGCCACCTCGGTCTTGCCGTAGCCCACGTCGCCCACCACCACGCGGTCCATGGGGGCGGTCTTCTCCATGTCCCCCTTGACCTCCTCGATCGCCGTGAGCTGGTCGACGGTCTCGGTGAACGGGAACGCGTCCTCCATCTCCCGCTGCCAGGGGGTGTCGGGGCCGAACGCGCGGCCCGGGGCGGACTGCCGCTTGGCGTAGAGCTGCACCAGCTCGGTGGCGATCTCCCGAACCGCCTTGCGGGCCTTGCGCTTGGTGTTCTGCCAGTCGGCGCCGCCCATCTTGCTCAGCGTCGGGGCCTCCCCGCCTACGTAGCGGCTCAGCTGTCCGAGGGACTCCATGGGCACGAACAGGCGGTCGCCGGCGCCCCCGCGTTTGCCGGGGGCGTACTCGATCACCACGTATTCGCGGCGGCTCGAACCGTCCCCGCCGCGCACCTGCCGCTCGACCATCTCCACGAACCGGCCGATGCCGTGCTGGTCGTGCACCACCCAGTCGCCGGCCTTGAGCGCCAGCGGGTCCACCTGGTTGCGTCGCTTGGCGTGGCGCGCCTTGGGGCGCGCGGTGGCGCCGAGTCGGTTGCCGGTGAGGTCGGTCTCGGAGACGACGACGAGGTGGTCCCCCTGCTCCCCGGAGTCCCCCGACAGGGCGAACCCCCCGTGCAGGATCGCCTCGTAGACCGACACCACGCCGGGGGCGGGCTCGGATCCCGCCGGGGCGGCGGTGGCCGGGACCTCCGCCTCGGACAGGCGTTCCAGGACGCGGTCGACGGTGCCGTGGCCCGGGACCAC
>NZ_JAALED010000366.1:0-2093 GCF_014145155.1 Dietzia sp. B19
CGCCTCGAGCTCGGCGAGCCGGCCGGGGAACCGCCGGCGCAGCTCCTCGGGGATGCTGCGGGGCCCCCGACCGGGGTCGGCGAGCCGGATCCGGACCGGGTCCACGCCGTCACGCAACGGCAGGGGCCTTCGCGGACGTCCGGACTTCGGCATATGCAGAGTCTAGTCGTTGGGCTACACTCACTTTTCGCCCCAGGCACCTCATGCGTCACTTGCACGCCAGCTGCCCCCTTCACCCCAGGAGCACCCATGATCGACGCCGTTGTCGACTTCTTCCTCTTCGGTCCCGGCCGCGCCTTCCTCCCGGCGTTCCAGGGCAGCTTCAACATGGCGTACCCGCCCAACGCCCCCTTCCCCGACGAGTTCTGAGAACGCCTCCACGAACCACCCGTGGCGGTAGTCTCGAGGCATGGCTTCACTCGAGAATTCCGTGGTCGTCGGCATCGACGGTTCAGCAGCCTCGACCGGCGCCGTCGCGTACGCCGCCAACACCGCCGCCACCCGGCGGGTCCCGCTCGTGCTGGTGACCAGCTACACGATGCCGGCCGCCATGTTCGCCGAGGGCATGGTCCCGCCCCAACCCGTCTACGACGAGTTGGAGAAGGAGTGCCAGCCGATCGTGGAGCAGGCCAGGGCCACCGCCCTCAAGGTCGCCCCGGACATCGAGGTCTCGCACGCGATCGTCGAGGGCAACCCCTCGCAGGTCCTGATCGACTACTCCCGCAAGGCCAAGATGATCGTCCTGGGCTCGCGCGGACTGGGCGGGATCAAGGGGATGGTCCTCGGTTCGGTCTCGGCCTCGGTGGCCAGCCACGCGTTCTGCCCGGTCGTGGTGACCCGCGAGGACACCGACGACCTCGACCGCTCGGGCCCGGTCGTGGTGGGGGTCGACGGTTCCGAGGTCAGCACCAAGGCCACCGCGTGGGCCTTCGCCGAGGCCTCGGCCCGCGACGCCACCCTGATCGCGGTGCACACCTGGATGGACCCGCAGGTCCAGGCCGCCGCCGCGGGGATCGCGCTGACCGACGAGGACTGGCGGCAGCTCGAGGAACAGCAGCTCGAGGTCCTGTCCGAGCGGCTCGCCGGCTTCTCCGACCGCTACCCCGACGTGCGGATCGAGCGGGTCGTCACCCGCGATCGCGCGGTCCGGGCACTCGTGGAGCAGGCCGAGAAGGCCCAGCTCGTCGTCGTCGGGTCCCACGGGCGGGGCGGATTCACCGGCATGGTCCTCGGCTCGACCAGCCGGGCGCTCCTGCAGGCCTCGCCCTGCCCGGTGATGGTCGTGCGCCCGGAGTCGCACTCGTGAGCGCCGGGGAGGACATCCGGGTGCAGCGCAATTCCGCCGCCGGCCGGTTCGAGATCGTGGTCGACGACGTCGTGGCGGGTTTCGCCGACTACAGCGACGCCGACGGCGTCAGGACCTTCCCGCACACCGTGGTGGACAAGGAATTCGGCGGCCGCGGCCTGGCCGGGCGGATGATCGGCGAGGCCCTAGAGGTCACCCGCGACGAGGGCCTGCGGGTGCGGCCCGCCTGCGAGTTCGTCGAGCGCTACGTCCAGAAGAACCCGGACTCGGCGGACCTCGCCTGAGGGCCACTGCTCACATGACACCTGAGGTGCAGGTGAGTAACGAATAAGCGACGATTAACCCCACACACGGCCCGACCGGAGGCGTTCGGGGCGCAAGCGTGTTCTGCTGTGGGTGCGGCTCGCACTCGGGCCGAGTACCTCTCGGGAAAGGACTACATCATGGGGACAATCATCGCCTGGATCATCATCGGCGGACTCGCCGGTTGGATCGCCTCCAAGATCATGAAGCGTGACGCCCAGATGGGCATCCTCGCCA
Organism: Dietzia sp. B19; assembly: GCF_014145155.1. Lineage (NCBI taxonomy): Bacteria > Bacillati > Actinomycetota > Actinomycetes > Mycobacteriales > Dietziaceae > Dietzia > Dietzia sp. B19. Next base: position 1,847 of record NZ_JAALED010000366.1, read on the forward strand.
ACATCGCCGCCGGCATCGTCGGCGCGTTCATCGTCGGTTGGCTCGTCTCGTTCTTCACCAACAGCGAGGGTGGCGCGATGCCGCAGGCATTCTCCATTCCCGGCGTCCTCGCCGCTATCGTCGGTGCCTGTCTCGTGATCTGGCTCGTCAGCCTCGTCGGCGGTCGCAGCAACCGCGGCACCCGCGTCTGATCAGGTCAGACCAGAACGTGCCGGACGGCCCGGCCCCGATCCATCGGGGCCGGGCC
>NZ_JAALED010000366.1:2134-6834 GCF_014145155.1 Dietzia sp. B19
GCCCGACAATTCCGGCATCACTCCGATAGGCCGATAGTCTGTCCCCTGTGACGAGCGCACGGTCGACCAAACCCGGACCGCGGGAGCGGCTCCTGGCCACGTCGACCCGCCTGTTCTCCACGGACGGGATCCGCGCGGTGGGGATCGACCGGATCCTCAGGGAATCCAAGGTCGCCAAGGCCAGCCTCTACAACACCTACGGTTCCAAGGACGAGCTCGTCGTGGCGTACCTGCGGGCCATGGCCGAACGCGACCGCGCCCTGTGGCAGCGACGCGCCGACGCCGCGCCGGACTCGCGCGGACGCATCCTCGCCCTGTTCGACATCGTCCGTGAGCGCGTGGAGCCCGCGACCCCCGGCTCGTGCCACCTCGCCGCCGCCATCGAGTTCCCCCGCCCCTGCACGGACGGCGAGCACGCCATCCGGGCGGCGGTGTCCGACCAACGGGCCTGGGTCGCCTCGACCCTCCGCTCCGAGCTCGCCGGCATGGGGCTCGAGGACCCCGACAACATCGCCGACCTGGCGGACCGGTTGGCGATCCTCCACGACGGTTCCGTCACCGCCGCCATGCTCGGTGAGGTCGAGACCTCGGCGATGACGGCACGGAGCATGGCCGAGCTCATCCTGGGGATGGTCACGGAACCCTCGTGACGCGCGCGGCGGGTGTGGTGGGCGAGGTGCTGGTGACCCTCGGCGTCGTGCTGGCCCTCTTCGTCGTCTACCAGGTGTGGTGGACCGACCTGGGCGCGGCGCGCGCCCAGTCCGCCGCCGACGCCGAACTGGACCAGCGGTGGGGTGGACCGGACAACCCGCGGGGTCGCGGTACGGGCGTCGACGACGGGGACCCGGGGCTCTCCGGACTCGCCGACGGCACCGCGTTCGCCCGTCTGTACATCCCCGCGTTCGGCTCGGACTACCGGTTCGCGGTGGTGTCCGGGACCAGCGACGCGGCGCTGGAGACCGGGCCCGGGCACTACACGGAGACCCAGGGTCCGGGGGAGCCTGGCAACTTCGCTGTCGCCGGGCACCGGGTGGGCCGGGGATCGCCGTTCAACGACCTGGACGCCCTGCGCTCGTGCGACGCCCTGGTGTACGCCACGGCGGACCGGTGGCTGGTCTACCGCGTACTGCCCGTGGACGCCCCCGACCGCGCCTCGGCCCGCGCCCGGGCCGCCGAATGCCTACCCACGGACCTCGCCGACCGCGCGACGTCCGGCATGTACGAGGGACTGTCCGGTGTCTCGGTGGTCCGCCCGGAGGACGTGTGGGTGATCGACGCGGTACCCGGACGCGCCGAGCCCGCCTCCCCCGACCTGCTGCCCCTGGCCACGCTCACCACGTGCCATCCGCAGTATTCGGCGGCGGAACGGCTCGTGGTGCACGCGGTACTCGAACGCAGCGAGGCGCGGGTACCCGGCGAACTCCCCGCCGAGCTGGGGGGTCGGTGATGTACGCCTGGCTCTACCGGAGGCTCCCCGGGCCCACGCCGGTGCGGATCGTGCTGGTCGTCGTCCTGATCGCGGCGGTGTTCCTGTTGCTGATGGAGGTGGTGTTCCCCGCGGTCGAGGCGCTCATGCCGTACTCCCACGTGGCGGTCGACCCGGTCGCGGCCTCCCCGCCCGCCCCCTGAGCACGTCGGCCCCCTGACTCAGTCGGCCACCCGGGGTGCGACGAGCTCGGCCACCCGCTGGACCTTGACCGACTGTTCCTGCGTGGACTGCACCGCCAGGACCTGTGTCCCGCGGGCCAGGACCACCAGGGCGCCCCCCGGGCCGCCGGTGCGGCCACCGGTCCACCCGCCCTCGACGTCCGAGCGCTCCGACTCGCCGACCGGCGCCGAGCCGTCCACCAACTCGGTGGCCCGCTCCTCCGACTCGACCGAGTACACGGTGGTCGTGAGCTGGACTGCCCCGTCGGCGCTGTAGAAGAAGCAGGCGGCGGGGTCGACGCGGTCGTCGATCCGCACGTCGGTGGCCAGCTCGCCGTTGAGCCTCGACGCCTCGTCGACCGACAGGTACGGGCACTCCGCACTGGTCACCGGCTCGACCTGCGGGATCTCCGGCTCGCTGGTCTCCGGCGGCGCGGTCCGGATCGTCCCCATCTCCGGCGCCGGCTCGGTGTCCCCGCCGCACCCCGCCATCACGCCGAGCAGGACGACGGACAGGGGTGCGAGAAGGGTCGTGGCGGCGATACGCATGATGACCAGGATAGGACCCGACCCGCTGGGTAAGGTCATCACCACCGAACTGAGAGACCGACACTCATCGACCACCGACGGGGAGGCGCCCACATGACCGGCCCACCCACGCAGGCGCAGGGCGCTGACCGCACCGAGCATCGCCGGCGCGAGCTGCGCGAGACCATCTCCTCGGTCGCGTTGGACCTGGCCCTCGAGCGGGGGCTCGACGCCGTGACGGTGGACCAGATCGCCAAGGCCGCCAACGTGTCCCGTCGGACGTTCTTCAACTACTTCCCCTCCAAGGCCGCCGCGTGCATCCCGGACGCCTTCCCCCCGGACCGCGACGCGGTGCACCTGTTCCTCACCGACCGGTCCGTGTCCACGCTGACCGCGCTCACCCGCCTGTTGTGGCTGCAGGTCGCGATGGCCCGGCAGGAGACCCCTCTGTTCAACCGGTTCCACGACATGTGGCGGCGGGAGCCGGGGATCCGCACCGAGGTGTACGCGATCCTGTCCCGGACGGAGGAGGAGCTGGCCGCCCTGGTGGCCCGCCGGGAGGGCAGGGATCCCGGGTCCGTCGAGGCCGCGACGGTGGCGGCGGCGTCCATCGCGATCGTGCGGGTGGCGGTCGAGCAGTGGCGCACCGACGAGTCGCCGACCCTCCTGGAGGACCGGATCCGCGAGTCGTTCGACGCCGTCATCAGGGCGACCGAGATCCTCCCCGGCGACGCCTGACCCGTCCGGGCGGGCGTCCGCGGAACGGTCGGGATCAGGGATCGGACGCCGACGTCGTAGGATCGGCCCATGCGATCGCAGCGACCCCGTCCCGGAACCGGGGGACGAATCGCCCGGGGGTTCGTGGCGTCGGCGGCGATGGTGGCCGTGTCGGGGTGCTCCGCGCTCGGTTTCTCCGACGCCGGCGAGACGGGTCCACCCCGGATCTCGCCGGAACCCCGGCCCGACATCGCCGCGGCGATGGTGGAGGATCGTCCCGATCCCGACGTGCGGTTGAACGCGTGTGAACTCCTCGACCTGACGCCCGCCGAACTGATCGAGCTCACCGACGCCGACATGCCCGAGGTCGAGCCCATCGGCTCCGGCGATCTGGGCCTGATGTGCACCTACGGCGGACCGGGATCGCCCGAGTTGTACGAGATGCAGCAGGCGGAGGCGGACGCCGAGGCAGAGGCAGAGGCAGAGGCAGAGGCGGAGGCGGAGGCGGAAGACGGGTCGGAGACGGGAACAGGCACGGCGACAGGGACGACGGCGACCGGGACTGCCGACCCCGGGGACGGGACGGGCGAGGAGCCGGAGTCCGTGGCGGGGGCCGACACCACCACGGAGGTCAAGCCCATGCCCACGACCTCGCCCACGACCACCCGGACCACCACCGGTGAGCGGGACGAGATCCCGGACACCTTCGCGGCCGGGGTGGTCAAGCCACGTGGGGGCCCCCAGGCCGCGCTGCGCGGCCAGCCCGCGATGTTGGGGGTGCGGTACGCGTGTTCGGAGATCCGCGGAGCCGACGGGGCGTCGATCGAGGATGCACCCCCGGCCGCTCCCGAGGCGCCCGCCCCGGTCCGACCCGAACTCGATACCGCGTACATCGACTGCGTGGCGGCCCCGACCGGCGGGGGCGTCGAGGTCCACACGATCCTCATCGCGGACAACGACCTGTGGCACATCGCGTTGATCAGCCCGGAGACGCCGCGTTCGCCCGATGCCGAGGCACGGGCACTGGAGGGCCTGCGCAGGGTCGCCGAGCACATCCTCGACTGAACCCGGGCCGCCCGGCGCGGAAATGGGGAACGACGCCGGAGCCCCTCAGCATCCGACGCCGTTCCCTCCTGCGGACTGCGCATCGCGCCTTCCGGAATCCACGCTCGCCTCGGAAGGCGGCGGGCCGACACCCCCCCAGGTGCCCCGGTATTCATACCGGCCCCTCGTCGTGAAGTAACAGCCCCTCGTCCGCACTTCACCTCGCCACCGCACCCCCCGGCCGGTGACTGGAAGAACTCTATGTTGCACCCGCGGAGCAGGCAAGGCCATGATCTGCGGTTCTTCTGTTGACTTTGGGTCAACAATTGGAGACGGAGGATCTACCAGCGGTTCTGCGAGCGCCGTTACCAATGAACATTGGAACCGTGACCCGGCGGGCCCGGGACCGTGCGGATCGGACCCGCGAGGCCCGGTCGGCCCGACGGGTACCCAGCCACCCGGGGTCCGGGGTACTGTTACTGCTGTTGCCTGTGTGGCGCATGTGATTTCAGTGAGTCGTGCCCCGGGTCCACCCGCCCGAACCATCACCGCCGCCCGCCTGCCCGCGGCCGAAGGAGAACGATGTCCCGCCGATCCCGCTTCCTCGCGACCCTCCTGGTCACGACCGGCCTCGTCGTCGGACTGGCCCCCGCCGCGTCAGCGCAGTCCGTCGCCTTCCCCGGCCTGGAGTCGGCGCCCCTCCCCCAGCTGCCCGGGCTGGCCTCGCAGCCCGTCCTCACGATCCCCGTGCCGGCTCCGCCGCG
>NZ_JAALED010000037.1:0-19065 GCF_014145155.1 Dietzia sp. B19
CCCCGAGGGCGACGGGGTCGGGGATCTCGGGGACCCCGCCCGGCCGCTGCTGGACGCGGAGGACCGGGCCGCGCTGCGCACCGAGGTCGAACGCGCGCCCGAGGTCCTCGACGCGATCGACGACTGGTGGCCCACCCTGCGGCCGGAGCAATTGTTGGCCGACCTGTTCTCCAGCCGCGAGCGGATCTCCGAGGCGGCCGGCGACTATGTGGCCGAGGACCAGGAGGCCCTCTTCCGCGCCGACGGTGGGGCGTTCTCGGTGGCCGACGTCCCGCTCCTCGACGAACTCGCCGAACTGCTGGGCGAGGACCCCACCGAGGAGGGCAACGAGGCGGACCGAGCCTGGGCAGAACAGGTCCGTCAGGCGGAGGAGGCGCTCGAGATCCTCACCGGGTCGGCGGTCCAGGACATCGAGGACGACCTGGACCCGGAGGTCCTCATGGCGTACGACGTGGTCGACGCGGAGTCGCTCGCCCGGCGGCACAGTGCGGACTCGGACCTCACCGTCGCGGATCGTGCCGGCGCGGATCGGACGTGGGCGTTCGGTCACGTGATCGTCGACGAGGCGCAGGAGCTGTCCGCCATGGCGTGGCGCGCGCTGATGCGTCGCTCCCCCAACCGCTGGATGACCCTCGTCGGGGACGTCGCCCAGACCTCCAGCCCTGCGGGCATCGACTCGTGGGAGGACGCGCTCTCGCCGTACGTGGACGACCGGTGGGTCCTCTGCGAGCTCACCGTCAACTACCGCACCCCGGAGACAGTCTCCGCGGTCGCGGAACAGCTGCTCGCGCAGATCGACCCGGGGGCGACCTCGCCGCGCCCGGTACGTGCGGGCCGACGGCCTGTCGCGTGGCTCGAGACCGACACGGGCTCGGTGGGCCGGGTGGTGGCCGACGAGGTCTCCCTCGTGCCGGAGGACCGGGCCGTGGCCGTGCTCCTCCCCGATGACCTCGGGCACGAGAACGCCCCCGGGATCGCCGCCCTCAGGGACACCGTGATCGCGGCGCGCCCCGACGCCTCGGTCCTCCCCCTGGCCCTGGCCAAGGGACTCGAGTTCGACGTGGTGGTGGTGGTCGATCCGGAGCACGTCCTCGGACGTTCGCCGCAGGGGCTCCAGGATCTGTACGTGGGGGCCACCCGCGCCACCCAGGAACTGGTCCTCGTCCAGCCCGGTCGGTTCGGGCCACTGCTCTCACGGATCCGCGAGTCCGTCTCCGACGACACAGAGGAGCTCAGCGCATGAGCGACCACGCGGTGCGGATCCCGGCCGCCGTGGCGTTGTGCGCGGTCCTCGCGGTGGGCGGCGGTTGCGGGCCCGCGGAGGAGGCGACCGACCGGACCGTGAGAGCGGAGACCACCGGTCAGGGCGCCGAGGCCGAGGCCGGGGGGCCCGCCGCCGTCGGCCCGAGAGGCCCTGCCAGGAACGGCAGCGAGCAGGATTTCCTCGACGACCTGACGGCGTTCGGACTACCCACGGAGATGACCGCGGCCACCACCGTCGAGGTGGGGATAGGGATCTGTCGGAGCATCTCCGACGGGTCCGACACCGAGACCATCCTCGATCACCTCCGCCCGCTCACCAGCGCGATCGCCGCGCAGGATCCGGAGCGCGACACCGCGGAGGTGGGCCGGGCCATCATCGATGCGAGCCGGGCCCACCTCTGCGGTTGACGCTCCCCGGTTCACCGATCCGGGTCGCCCGGACCCGGGTCGCCCGCCGGCTCAGGTCGTGTGGACGATGAGCACGTCGCAGACGGCCCGGCGGGCCGCATCCGCGGGCACCGACCCCAGGAGCCGGCCGGTCAGCGAGTTGAGGCCCTTGTTCCCCACGACGAGCAGATCCGCGTCCACCTCGTCGGCCAGCTTGATGAGCGATTCGACCGGCGCGCCCTTGACGGTGCGCGCCTCGACCGTCGACGCCCCTGCGGCGACCGCCCGGTCCTTGGCGGTCCGGACGATGTCCTCGGCCGGGTTGTCACCGCGGATCTGATAGGCGTCGTCGCCCAGCTGATCGGCGGCCTGGCTGACCGAACGCGGATCGGCGGGCACGTAGGCGCAGGCGATCACGAGGGTCGCGGACTCGTCGGCGGCAAGCGACGCGGCACGATCGACGGCCCGGTAGGACGACTCCGAGCCGTCCGTACCCACGACCACCTTCTTGTAGGCGCTCAATTCTCTTCCTCTCGTCGGCAACAAGTTCTACCCAGCGTAGTGCGCGTGGGTCCCCGCCGTGCCCGGTAAGCGCGCGACGTCACAGTGACGGGTCAGTCGATTCCCGCCTCGCGCATCCCCTTGAGCTCTTTGCGCAGCTCGGCGATCTCGTCCCGGAGCCGTCCCGCCAACTCGAACCGTAGGTCCGTTGCCGCCGACATCATCTGCTCGGTCATCTCCCCGATGAGTTTCTCGAGTTCCTTCCGTGGCCGCGCCGACTCCCCCGCCGCCCGTGCACCCACGAGCTCGGGGCGGTCCCGCGGATCGGAGGACGACTCCCCGTCCTTGTCCTCCCCGACCCTGTCGAGGATGTCGGCGATCTTGCGCCGCAGGGGCTGCGGGTCGATGCCGTGCTCGGTGTTGTACGCGACCTGCTTCTCGCGTCGACGGTCGGTCTCCTCGATGGCCTGTCGCATCGCCTCGGTGACGGAGTCCGCGTACATGTGGACCTCGCCGGAGACGTTGCGGGCCGCACGGCCGATGGTCTGGATGAGCGAGGTGGCCGACCGGAGGAAACCCTGCTTGTCGGCGTCGAGGATCGCCACCAGCGAGACCTCGGGGAGGTCGAGTCCCTCCCGGAGCAGGTTGATGCCCACCAGGACGTCGTACTCGCCGCGTCGCAGGTCGCGGAGCAGCTCCACCCGCTGCAGGGTGTCGATCTCCGAGTGCAGGTAGCGCACACGCACACCGAGTTCCAGCAGGTAGTCCGTGAGGTCCTCGGACATCTTCTTGGTCAGGGTGGTCACCAGCACCCGCTCGTCCCGATCGGCCCGGGCGCGGATCTCACCGAGGAGATCGTCGATCTGCCCCTTGGTGGGCTTGACGACGATCTTCGGGTCCACCAGCCCGGTGGGACGGATGACCTGTTCGACGAACTCGCCCCCCGTCCGTCCCATCTCGTACGCGCCGGGGGTGGCCGACAGGTACACGGTCTGACCGACCCGGTCGGAGAACTCCTCCCAGGTGAGCGGTCGGTTGTCGAGCGCTGACGGGAGCCGGAAACCGAAGTCCACGAGATTGCGCTTGCGGGAGGCGTCGCCCTCGAACATCGCGCCGATCTGGGGAACGGTCACATGGGACTCGTCGATGACCGTGAGGAAGTCCTCGGGGAAGTAGTCGATCAACGTGGCCGGGGAGCTGCCCGCTGCGCGACCGTCGATGTGCCGCGAGTAGTTCTCGATGCCGGAACAGAATCCGACCTGCTGCATCATCTCGATGTCGTACGAGGTGCGCATCCGCAGTCGTTGGGCCTCCAGGAGTTTGCCCTGGTTCTCCAGCTCCGCCAGCCGCACCTCCAGTTCCTCCTCGATCGAGGCGATGGCCCTGGCCATGCGGTCGGGTCCGGCGACGTAGTGCGTCGCGGGGAAGATCCGTACCTCGTCGACCTTCCGGACGACGTCTCCGGTCAGGGGGTGGATGTAATAGAGGGCGTCGACCTCGTCACCGAAGAACTCGATGCGCACGGCGAGCTCCTCGTAGGTGGGGATGATGTCGACCGTGTCACCCTTGGCGCGGAACGTCCCGCGTGTCATCGAGACGTCGTTGCGCTCGTACTGCACGTCCACCAGCAACCGCAGCAACCGGTCGCGTTCGACTTCCTGGCCCACGGCCAGGGAGACGGACCTGTCCAGGTAGGACTGTGGTGTGCCCAGACCGTAGATGCACGAGACCGAACTGACGACGACGACGTCGCGCCTCGACAGCAACGACGACGTCGCGGAGTGCCGGAGCCGCTCCACGTCGTCGTTGATGGACGAGTCCTTCTCGATGAAGGTGTCCGTCTGGGCGATGTACGCCTCGGGTTGGTAGTAGTCGTAGTAGGAGACGAAGTACTCGACGGCGTTGTTGGGCAGCATCTCCCGCAACTCGTTGGCCAACTGCGCGGCGAGGGTCTTGTTGGGGGCCATCACCAGGGTCGGCCGTTGGACCTGCTCGATGAGCCAGGCCGTCGTGGCGGACTTACCGGTACCGGTGGCCCCGAGCAGCACGATGTCCCGCTCTCCCCGCCCCAGCCGCTCGGTGAGCTCGGCGATCGCCGTCGGCTGGTCCCCGGACGGGACGAACTCGCTGACCACCTCGAACCGGTCGGTGGTGCGCTCGACATCCCCGATGGGACGGAACTCGGAATAGGAGAGGACGGTCGGGTCTGCGGGGATCCCGTCGTCGGGGATCTCGGTCGCGAATGCCATACCCTCAGCCTACGAGGCTCCGCACACCCCCGCCCGACAGCGATGTCCCTCGGATGTCAGAGGCGACAACTACACTGCGCCCAAGCTCGCTAACCCTATGCTGTCTCGTCTGGAGAACCCCGTGGCCTGGACCCTCAATCGTCGTCGTACCCATCGTCCCCGCCTCCGGACTGGGCCGTTCGCGACGGCGACCGCCGCGACACTCGCGGCAGGGGCGCTCACCGTCCTCTCCCCCGTCGCGGCCGCCGCGCCCTGTGACCCGTGGCCCCCGGCCGGTGGAGGCTCCGGCTCCGGCTCCGGATCCCTCGGAACACCTGCCGCAACTCCAGCCACCCCGTGGGCGACCGGGGACAGCGGCTACATCCCCGTCCTGCAGGGACGCACCACGACGGTGGAGTTACTCACCGGACCCACCAGTCCCAACAAGACGGTCGAACGCTTCGGGATCTCCGGCACCGACCTGGGAATCCTCTGGGAGAACGGCGACGCCTCCAGCCCGCAGGTGTTGATGGCTCTCGGCGACACCATGGGCGACTGCAGTCTTCCGGGAGACCAGTGGCGCAGCAACATCCTGTTCCGCTCGTCCGACCGCACCCTGTCGGACGGGATGCGTATCGACGACGCACCGATGGAGGGGCCGGGACTGGCCAAGTCCATCCTCCCCCGCTCCGGTCTGCCCGGTGAGGTCACGGTGATCCCGACCGCGGGTGTGCAGGTGGACGGCACCCAGTACCTGCGCTACATGTCAGTGGCCAGCTGGGGTGCCCCCGGCGAGTGGATCACCAACTACTCCGCACTCGCGGCCTCGGAGGACAACGGGGAGAACTGGACGCCCGTGTCGGGCACCGCGCGCACGGGCACGGGGAGTGCTCAGCTCATCCCGCCGTCCCTGGGCGCCCCGCACACGACCCATACCGCCGGTCAGATGAGCGCCTTCCTCGAGCACGACGGGTACGTCTACGAATACCTGACCCCGTCGGGCCGCAGTGGTGCCGCGACCCTCGCCCGGGTCCCCGCGGGCTCGATCGAGGACATGTCGGCCTACGAATTCTGGAACGGGACCGGGTGGGTGGCCGACCACCGGGCCACCGCCCCGGTGATCCCCGCCCGCGTGAGTGAGCTCTCCGTGTCGTGGAGCCCGCGGCTGGGGCGCTTCATCGCTCTGTACACCAACGCGAACAACGACATCGTCATGCGGCAGGCCGCGACCCCCGAGGGGCCTTGGTCGGGCGAGGACATCCTGCTGTCGTACGCCCACGTGCCCACCCTGTACGGCGCGTTCATCCACCCCTGGAGCCCGGCGGTAGAGACGGTGGGCTCGGACCTGTACTTCACCATGTCCACCTGGGACGCCTACAACGTGTTCCTCATGAAGACCGACCTGAACCGGATCCCGGCGCGGACGTTGCCGGACCCCAACGCCCGGATGCGTACCGCCGACGACAGTTGGACCCGTGACACCCCAGATCCGGCCGAGACCGGTGAGACCGTGCTCGTCGAGCGTCTCCCGATCCCGGGGGCCTGAGATGAGCCGCGCTCTATCGCGGCTGGCCGCGACGGGGCTGGCCGCGGTGACGGCGTCCGTCGCCACGCTGGCCACCACCGGGGTCGGCACCGCCACGGCCGGCCCGTGCAGCGAGATGTTCGGCAACTTCGGGTCCCTGCTCGAGAACCAGACCGGCGCCGGCATGGCGGGGGGTTCGCTGGCGTCTCTCGGTTCGGGTTCCTCCGGCTCACTCGGGTCCGCCTCGCGGGCCATGGGCTCGGCGGACCGCTCGGGCTCACTCGTGCAGCAACTGGAGACCGGGTCCCTGGGCAACGGACTCTCGGGCTCCCTGAACACGGTGACCGGATCCGTCTACGGGATGCCCCCGTGGATCACCGGGGAGGAGGGCACCGTCCCCGTCCTCCGCGGTCCCACGCAGTTCCTCCAGCTCGTCACCGGACCCACGAGTCCCACCGAGTCGATCAGCCGCTACGGGGTGGCCGGAACCGATCTCGGCATCATGTGGGACAACGGAGACCCCACCGATCCGCAAATCCTCATGGCGTTCGGCGACACCATGGGTGACTGCACCATCCCGGGTAGCCAGTGGCGGTCGAACGTCCTGTTCCGTTCCCGTGACGACGACCTGTCGGACGGAGTGACCATCGACTCAGCGGCGACCGGTCCCGACGGTCTGGCCAAGTCCCTCGTTCCCCGTTCGGGGCTACCCGGGGAGGTCACGATCATCCCGACCGCGGGCATCTCGGTGGAGGGGGTCCAGTACCTGCGCTTCATGTCGGTCGCCAACTGGGGTCAACCGGGTTCGTGGACCACCAACTACTCGGGGTTGGCCTACTCCACGGACAACGGCGAGAACTGGACCGTCGTACCCACTCTGGCCCGGCCGATCACCTCTGCGGTCCCGGTCGGCGAGGGTGCACCCCCCGTGGACGCCGCCTGGCGGGACTCGCAGATGAGCTCCTATCTCAAGGCCGACGATCACCTCTATGAGTACCTCACTCCGTCAGGGCGCCAGGGTGCCGCGATCCTCGCCCGCGTACCGCTCGCCGGATCGCCGTCGGCGGAGGACCTCGACGGCACCGACGGAGCCCCGCCCGCCGCGGGGGTCCTCGATCCGGCCGCCTACCGGTACTGGGACGGCACGGACTGGGTCGTCGACCCGGGGAACGCCGAGCAGGTGTTGCCCCGCCCGGCCAGCGAACTCTCCGTGATGTGGAACAACTATCTGGGCAAGTACACCGCGATGTACTCCCAGGGCTTCAACTCCGTCGTGCTCCGCACCGCGGACCGGCCGGAGGGCCCCTGGACAGGGCCCACAGTCCTCGTGGACTACTCCATGCTCCCCGGCGTCTACGGCGCGTTCATGCATCCGTGGGCCCAGGGTGACGATCTGTATTACCTGGTCACCACGTGGAACGCCTACAATGTGTTCCTCGTGCGCACCAGTCTGTCCGAGGTCTTCCCGAGCACCCTCCGCAGAGCCGCGGCCCCCGCCGGGCCCGCCACCTCCGAGGTGATCAGGCACGTCCCGGTGTCGGAACTCGTCGACGGTGCGGTCCCGACGGAGTGACCGCGGCGGCGTGAACAGGGAGAGGTGAGCAGGGCGGGGTGAGCGCGCCGGGTGACCGCTCAGCGGTCCGACGCCTCACAGAGGGTCCGCTCCCACTCCCGGGTCTCCTCGCGGTCGGCCCGGCGGAGGATCTCCGAGTACTCCACCCGCGCGCTCGGATCCGAACCGATGGCCTCTGCCATCAGCAGGGCGAACTCGTGTTCCGGATCGTCCTCGGCGAGGATCGACACCTCGAGTGGCCGGGCGGGGTCACACCAGTGCAGGAGAGGACGTTCGGCGGAGCGGTCACGGACGTATCCCGCACCGGTCAGGAGCGCCAGCGCACGCTCCACGGTCGCCTCGTTGGGCACCGTCACCTGCAGGTCCACGATGTCCGGCGCATCGAGACCGTCGACCGCGGTGGGGCCCACGTGATCGATGCGGGTCGCGACGTCCCCCAGCACGTGACGCAACCTCGCCGTCGCCCTCGCCGCCTCCGCCGCCCATTCCGGCCGGAACGGCACCACTGTCCGGTCCCCCACCACAGGTGTGCCCGTCCGCAGGTTGTGCTCGAAGGGCCGCAACCGTAGCTCGACGAGCATCCGGACGATCTCCCGAACCGGTTCGCGGTCGCCGGAGTTGTCGATCAGGACATCGGCTTCCGCCCGACGGGCCTCGTCCGTCGCCTGACGGGACATACGCGCGCGGGCGTCGTCCTCCGGCATACCCCGCTGCTCCACCAGTCGCCGGAGTCGGATCTCCGCCGGGGTGTCCACCACGATCACCAGGTGGTAGGCGGGAGTCATCCCGCCCTCCACCAACAGGGGCATGTCGTGGACGACGATCGCGTCCTCGGGCGCCGAACCGAAGAGTTCGGCAGTGCGCTCCCCGATCAGCGGATGGGTGATCGCGTTGAGTGCGGCGGTCCGCTCCGCGTCGACGAAGGCACGAGCGGCGAGCGCGGCCCGATCGAGAGCGCCGTCCGGCCCCACGATGTCGTCGCCGAACTCGGCGACGAGCATCGCCAGACCCGGGGTGCCCGGTTCGACGATCTCCCTCGCGATCCGGTCCGCGTCGACGATGACCGCACCGGCCTCCGCGAGCACTGCCGTCACCGTCGACTTGCCGGCTCCGATTCCACCGGTCAGACCCACCATCAGCATGGGTCGAAGTCTAGGTGACCGGGGTCTGCCCCGGCCGCCGTGGCATCTCCCCCGGCACAAATAGACCACGGCCCCGGTCGGCGACCCACCGTGGTGGGACGACCGTCCGGGGCCGTGGTCCGGGCCGTCAGGCGCCCGTGGCGCCGTCAGACCGCGAGGTCACTCACCGCCGGCGAGCTTCGCCCGCAGGGCGGCCAGCTGCTCGTCGGACGCCAGCGAACCACCGGTCGACTCGGCCGGGCTGCTGGTCTCCGCAGCAGCGGGACGGGACGACGACGGGGCGGACTCGGACGAGTAGTTGGTCGGCGCGGCCTCCGCGGCCTCCGCGGCAGCAGCGCGACCCTTCTCGATCTGACCGGTGTGCATCTTGTGACGACGCTCGGCCTCCGCGTAACGGTTCTCCCACTCCTCACGCTGCTTCTCGAAGCCCTCGAGCCATTCGTTGGTCTCGGGATCGAAGCCCTCGGGGAAGATGTAGTTGCCGGCCTCGTCGTAGCTGTCGGCCATGCCGTACTTCGACGGGTCGAACTCCTCCGTGTAGTCCTCGTCCGCCTGCTTGAGCGAGAGCGAGATACGGCGACGGTCGAGATCGATGTCGATGACCTTGACCATGGCGTCGTCGTTGACCGTGACGACCTGGTCCGGGACCTCGACGTGGCGCTCGGCCAGCTCGGAGATGTGGACGAGGCCCTCGATGCCCTCGTCGACACGCACGAACGCGCCGAACGGGACGAGCTTGGTGACCTTGCCCGGCACGATCTGACCGATCGCGTGGGTCCGGGCGAAGTGCCGCCACGGATCCTCCTGGGTGGCCTTGAGCGACAGCGAGACGCGCTCGCGGTCCAGGTCGACGTCGAGGACCTCGACGGTGACCTCCTGGCCCACCTCGACGACCTCGGACGGGTGATCGATGTGCTTCCAGGACAGCTCGGACACGTGGACGAGACCGTCGACTCCGCCGAGGTCGACGAACGCACCGAAGTTGACGATCGAGGACACGACGCCCTTGCGGACCTGGCCCTTCTGCAGCTGGTGCAGGAACTCGGAGCGGACCGCGGACTGGGTCTGCTCGAGCCATGCACGACGCGAGAGCACGACGTTGTTGCGGTTCTTGTCCAGCTCGATGATCTTGGCCTCGAGCTCCTGCCCCACGTAGGGGAGGAGGTCGCGGACGCGGCGCATCTCCACCAGGGAGGCGGGGAGGAAGCCACGGAGGCCGATGTCGAGGATCAGGCCACCCTTGACGACCTCGATGACGGTGCCCTTGACGGCCTCGTCCTTCTCCTTGAGCTCCTCGATCGTGCCCCAGGCGCGCTCGTACTGGGCGCGCTTCTTGGACAGGATCAGACGGCCGTCCTTGTCCTCCTTGGTCAGGACCAGGGCCTCGACCTCGTCGCCCACCTCGACGACCTCACCGGGGTCGACATCGTGCTTGATGGAAAGTTCGCGCGAGGGGATGACACCCTCGGTCTTGTATCCGATGTCGAGCAGGACCTCGTCGCGGTCGACCTTGACGATCGTGCCCTCGACGATGTCGCCATCGTTGAAGTACTTGATCGTGGCGTCGATGGCGGCGAGGAAGTCCTCCGCGGAGCCGATGTCGTTGACGGCTACCTGCGGCGAGGTGGTTTTGGTGGTCATAGGGTGGGGTGCTCCGGAGTGGATAGGAATCGTAGGTGGACAGATGTTCGCGAGCGTGTACGCACGCGACGGTCAACTGTACTCTGCCAGCGTGACGTCCACAAACCCCCCCGACCACGGCGAGTCCGTCCGCGCCTCCCGCACGTGGTGGGACACCGAAGCGGTCGAGTACCACGACGAACACGGCGACTTCCTCGGTGCCCACTCCCCCGACGGGGAGTTCGTGTGGTGCCCCGAGGGACTCCACGAGGGCGACTGGGCTCTCCTCGGTGACGTCGCGGGCCGCGACGTCCTGGAGATCGGCTGCGGTTCCGCGCCTTGCTCACGGTGGATCGCCGGCCGCGGGGCCCGCGCCGTCGCCGTCGACCTCTCCGCCGGGATGCTCCGCGTGGGCGCCGAGGCTGCGGGCAGGTCGACGGGTCCGGCGGCCCGGGTGCCGCTGATCCAGGCCGATGCCGGCCGCCTGCCGTTCGCCGCCGACAGTTTCGACGTCGTGTTCTCCGCGTTCGGGGCGATCCCCTTCGTGGCGGACACCGCCGGGGTCATGGCGGAGGCGGCCCGGGTGCTCCGTCCCGGCGGACGGTTCGTCTTCTCGGTCAACCACCCGATGCGGTGGATCTTCCGTGACGATCCGGGCCCCGAGGGACTCGTGGCCGCGTTCCCGTATTTCGACCGCACGCCCTACACCGAGTACGACGAGGAGGGCGACCTCACCTACGTCGAGCACCACCGCACGGCTGGTGACCGGATCCGGGAACTGGTCGGTGCCGGGTTCGTGGTCCGGGACCTGATCGAGCCCGAGTGGCCGGAATGGCTGGACCGTGAATGGGGGCAGTGGAGCCGGCTGCGCGGCAGCATCTTCCCCGGCACCGCGATCTTCGTGGCCACTCTCCCCTGACCGCCGGCGACACGACCGTGGGGCCGGCTACAGGATCTTGGACAGGAAGTCCTGCGTCCGTTGGTGCCGGGGCGCCCCGAGTACCTCGGACGGGTGGCCGGCCTCGACCACGACTCCGTCGTCCATGAAGGCGATCGTGTCGGCGACCTCCCGGGCGAAGCCCATCTCGTGGGTGACCACGATCATGGTCATCCCGGCGTCCGCGAGATCCCGCATGACCCCCAGGACCTCACCGACCAGTTCGGGGTCGAGTGCCGACGTGGGCTCGTCGAACAGCATGAGCTTGGGCTCCATCGCCAGCGCGCGGGCGATCGCCACCCGCTGCTGCTGACCACCGGACAGCTGCGCCGGGTAGGCGTCCGCCTTCGCCGAGAGCCCGACCTTCTCCAGCAGTGCCCTGGCCCGCTCGGTGGCCTCCGCCCTCGACTCACCCTTGACCAGCATCGGCGCCTCGATGACGTTCTCCAGGGCGGTGCGGTGCAGGAAGAGGTTGAAGTGCTGGAACACCATCCCGATGTCCCGGCGTTGCCTGGCCGCGTGCCTGGGCGAGATCTCGTAGAGCTTGTCGCCCTTCTCGCGGTACCCCACCAGGTCGCCGTCGACGTACAGCCGACCGGCATCGACACGCTCGAGGTGGTTGATGCACCGGAGGAAGGTGGACTTGCCGGACCCGGACGGGCCGACCAGGCACAGCACCTCTCCGGCGGCCACCTCGATGTCGATGCCCTTGAGCACCCTCAGCGATCCGAAACTCTTGCAGACCTGCTCGGCCCTGACCATCGGAGTCATGGCATCCCTCCCGACTGGTCGGTCCCTCTGGCCGCGGCGAGCCCGGAGGGGGTGAGGCCGTCCGCCTCGGCCAGCGCCCGCAACTGCTTTGCCGTGAGCTGGCGGGTGGCGCCGCGGGAGAACTTCTTCTCGAGGAAGTGCTGGCCCACCATGAGCACGCTGGTGATCACCAGGTACCAGGTGGCCGCGACCAGCAGCAGCGGGATCGGCTGGAAATTGACCCCGGAGATGTCGCGGGCCTGACCGTAGAGCTCGCCGGAGAACGGGATGGCAACGACGAGTGAGGTGGTCTTGAGCATCGAGATCAACTCGTTGCCGGTGGGCGGGATGATCACCCGCATGGCCTGCGGCAGGATCGTCCGGCGCATGGTCTGACCCCACGACATGCCGAGCGCGGTGGAGGCCTCGGCCTGGCCCTCCGGAACGGACGAGATACCCGCCCGCACGATCTCGGCCATGTAGGCGGCCTCGTTCATGGCCAGACCCACCACCGCCAGCCAGAACGCCGAGTACAACACCATCGTGTCGTCGAAGCGCACGATCTGGAAGTCGGTGAAGGGGATGCCGAACTGGACCTGCCGGTACAGCGTGAAGATCAGGCCCCAGAACAGCAGCTGGACGTAGATGGGTGTTCCGCGGAAGATCCACAGGTACACCCAGGCCACGGCCTTGAGCACCGGGTTGCTGCTCATCCGCATCACCGAGAGGATGACCCCCAGGATGACGGCGAGGATCATCGACAGCACCGTCAGCGCGATGGTGTAGAACACCGCCATGCCGAACCGGGTGTCGAACAGGTAGCGGCCGTAGGTGCCCCAGCCGTAGGCCGGGTTGGTCGCGGCGCCCCAGATGAACAGGAACACCAGGACCAGGACGATAGTCGCCGAGACCCACCGCCACGGGTGCCGGAGCGGCACCGCCTCGATGGGGTCAGGAGCGTCTCGGGGGGCCGAGGCGCGGTTCTGCGCGGTGCTCACCGACCGGTTCAGCCCTTCCGGATCTCGGCGTCGTCGATCAACCCGTCCTCGAGGCCCCAGTTCTGGGCGATCTTCTCGAAGTCACCGGTCTCGATGAGCTTGTCGGCTGCGGCCTCGAGCGCGGCGGCCAGTTCGGACCCCTTGCGCACGGGCCAACCGTAGGGGGCGGAGTCGAAGACGTCCCCGGCCAGCTGCATCTTGCCCTCGGACTGCTTGACGGCGTACGCCGAGATGGGCGAGTCGGCGGACATGGCGTCGACCTTGCCGAGCGCCACGGCGGTGGAGGCCTCGTCCTGGGAATCGAACTGGACCTTCTCGATCGGGGGATTGCCGGCGGCGACGCACGCCTCGCTGCGGGCGGGCACGTCCTCCTGGTCGGAGACCGTGGTGCGCTGGACCGCCACGCTCAGGCCGCACGCGTCGTCGGGGTCGACGTCGGTGCCCGCCGCCGATGCCCACTGGATGCCGGCCTCGAAGTAGGTGACGAAGTCGACGGTCTGCAGCCGCTCGTCGTTGACGGTGAACGACGAGGCGCCCATGTCCATGGTGCCGCCCTCGATGGCGGGGATGATCTTCTCGAAGTCGGACTCGCGGAACTCCGCACGCAATCCCATGAGCTGGGCGGCGGCGGTCATCACGTCGATGTCGAAGCCGACGATCTCGCCCCGCTCGTTCTTGAACTCGTTGGGCGCGTACGGCGGGTTGGTGCCGATCACCAGCACGCCCTTCTCGCGGATCTCGGCCGGTACGAGGGCGGCGATCTCGTCGTCCGTCTCGAGCGAGACCTCCTGCCTCGGCTCTCCCGAGTCCTCGGGACCCTCGGTGTTGGTGGTGCAGCCGGTGAGCGTGAGGGCCGCTGTGGCGGTCAGTGCCAGTGCGGCACGGAGGCCGCGCCGTGAGGTGAGGGTCATGTGCGTGCCCTTTCAGGCGTCGGGTAGCCGAATCTGCAATGAACCTAGGGCATACGTCGAGCACCACAAAACGCACCGCCCGCTTTTGGCGTCAGTGGTTACCCACTGGTTACTCAGTGGGCCGCGGAGTCCCAGTCGGGCCCCGTGCCCGTGGAGACGTCCAGCGGGACGTTGAGTTCGATGGCGGAGTACATCCGGTCGACGACGAGCTCGCGGACCTCCTCGAGTTCGCCCTTCGCCACCTCGAGCACCAGTTCGTCGTGGACCTGGAGCAACAGACGGCTCTGCAGCCCCCGCTCGTCGAGGTCGGCGTCCACCTTGAGCATCGCCGCCTTGATGATGTCCGCGGCGGTGCCCTGGATGGGGGCGTTGAGGGCCGCACGCTCGGCGTTCTCGCGCTTGAGCCGGTTGTCCGAGTTGAGCTCGGGCAGGTAGCGCCGACGACCGAACAGCGTCTCGGTGTAGCCGTCACGTCGGGCCTGGTCCACCACCGCGTGCAGGTAGTCGCGGACTCCCCCGAAGCGGGAGAAGTACGCGTCCATCTGCTCGCGGGCCTCGGTCTGGCTGATGCCGAGCTGCGCGGCCAACCCGAACGCGCTGAGCCCGTAGGCGAGCCCGTAGCTCATGGCCTTGACCCTGCGCCGGAGCTCGGGGGTGACCTGGTCGATCGGCACCCCGAACGCCCGGGAGCCGACGAAGGAGTGCAGGTCCTCGCCGGTCCGGAACGCCTCGATCAGTCCTTCGTCACCGGACAGGTGCGCCATCACGCGCATCTCGATCTGGCTGTAGTCGGCCGTGAGCAGGCAGTCGTAGCCCTCGCCCACGACGAACGACTTGCGGATCCGTCGGCCGTCCTCGGTGCGGACCGGGATGTTCTGCAGGTTCGGATCGGTGGAGGACAACCGCCCGGTCGCGGCGACCGTCTGGTTGAACGTGGTGTGGATGCGCCCGTCGTCCCCGATGGACTTGATCAGCCCCTCGACGGTTGTGCGCATCTTGGTCGCCTCGCGGTGCAGCAGCAGTGCCTCGAGGAAGGCCCGTCCCGGGGTGTCCCCGGTTTCTTTGGAGCGAAGCTCCTCCAGCGCCTTGGCGTCGGTGGTGTACCCCGTCTTGGTCTTCTTGGTCTTGGGCATGCCCAGGGTGTCGAACAGCACCACCTGGAGCTGCTTGGGCGAACCGAGGTTGATCTGCTCGCCCCCGATCGCGGCGTAGGCCGCCTCTGCCGCGTCACGCCCACGGTCGGCGAACCCGTCGCGGAGGTCGTCCAGGGCCGACGAGTCGACCGCGATTCCGATCGACTCCATCCGCGCGAGCACCGGCACGAGCGGCAGTTCCATATCCGCGAGCAGCTGCGCACCGTGCACCTGCTCCAGCTCCACGTCGAGGCGCTCGGCGAGGTCGATCACGGCCCGGGCGCGGGTCGCCGCCGAGTTGGCCGCCTGCTGCTCGGCCTCGGACTCGTCGACCTCATCCAGCAGCGACAGTTGTTTCTCCGCCGCCTCGGGCTCCGGGAGCTCACGCTGCAGGTGGCGCTGGAACAACTCCGCCAGGCCGTAGCTGCGCTGACCGGGACGGACGAGATAGGCGGCGAGTGCCACATCCAGCGTCACACCGCCCAGGCGGAGGTCCCGGCCCATCAGGGCGTGGGTCGCGGCCTTGGCATCGTGTACCGCCTTCGACACCGCGTCGTCGGCCAACCACGCCTGTAGAGCCTGGTCGTCGGCGGGGCCGATCCGTGCGAGGTCGATATGTCCGGAGGCTCCGCCCGCCGCCGCCACGGTGACCGACTGCGCGTCCCCCGCGCCCGGTCGTGAGGGACCGACGACGACGAGGCCGTGCCGACTCCCGGCCGGCGCGTGGGCCGCCAGCCAGTCCGAGACCTCGCCCGCCCGCAGGACCGCGGCCTGCTCGATCTCGATCTCCGGCACCGGCTCGGGTGCGCCTTCCGGGAGGAACGCGGAGAGGAACCGGTCGCGGGCCTGGGGACCGAACTCCAGCCGGTCGAACAGGGCGTTGACGTCCGCCCGTTCGGGCAGGCGCCTCGTGAGTTCATCGATCTGGACGCCGAGGTCGAGGTCCCGGGTGAGTTCGGTGATACGGCGGTTGAGCTGCACCTGCGGGAGGTGCTCGCGGAAGCTCTCACCCACCTTGCCCTTGACCTCGTCCGCGTGCGCGATCAGTTCCGACAGGCTGCCGTACTGGACGATCCACTTCGCCGCCGTCTTGTCGCCAACCTTGGGCACACCGGGGAGGTTGTCGGAGGTGTCGCCCCGCAGCGCGGCGACGTCCGGGTACTGAGCGGGGGTCACCCCGTATTTGGCCTCCACCGCCTCGGGGGTGAAGCGGGCGAGCTCCGAGACTCCCTTGACCGGGTAGAGGACGGTCACCGCGTCGGAGACCAGCTGCAGCGCGTCGCGGTCCCCCGTGCAGATGAGTGTGTCGGCCCCTGCCGCCTGGGTGGCCAGGGTCGCGATGATGTCGTCGGCCTCGTGGCCCTCCAGGGACAGGGTGCGGACCCCGAGTGCCACCAGCGCCTCCTGGATCAGCTCGACCTGTCCCTTGAACTCCTCGGGGGCAGCCGAGCGCGTCGACTTGTACTCCGGGTACTCGGCCGTCCGGTGCAGGGTCGCCCGGGAGACGTCGAACGCCACCGCCAGGTGGGTGGGCTCCTCGGTGGTGACCAGGTTGGCGACCATCGACAGGAATCCGTAGACCGCGTTGGTGTGCTGCCCGGAGGCCGTGGAGAAGTTCTCCGCGGGAAGCGCGTAGAACGCGCGGAAGGCCAGCGAGTGCCCGTCGAGGAGCAACAGACGGGTGGGCCCGTGTGCCTCGGCGGCGTCGGTGGACGCGGTGGTGGCGGCGGAACTGGCTTCGGCGGTCTGGCTCGTGGTGCTCACACGGCCACTCTAGGGCGGGCGTCGGACAGCCGCTCACCGGTCGTCGGTTAGACTTTCCGACCAGCGGCTCGCCGCGTTCGCCCCCGTAGCCCAATTGGCAGAGGCAACGGATTCAAAACCCGTCCAGTGTCGGTTCGAGTCCGACCGGGGGCACTTCCACGCCGCGCAGTCACCACATCTCCACGCAGATAGCGGCTTCACCGCCGGAGGAACCCCTTCCGGATCGGCCTTGAGGTCACCCTGCTGTCGACCGGCGTCGACTTCCCTCTTCGATAGTCAACTCGGCCCGTGCCGCACTCCGGGCGCACCCGAGACCTCTCCTTTCCCGTCGATTGCAGGAACCAGAAGCCCGTGCATATACTTGCTTGCTGCAAGCAATTTAATCGAGACCGGGGAGGTCAGGGTGGCGATTGACGCCGAACAGGGAGGCAAGCTCGTCATGGACCTGTCCCGCGTGGTCAAACTGCTACGCGCGGTCAATGTCTCGGTCCCGCGGTTCCACGAGTCCCTGGAGCAGTCCGCCCACCCCTTGCTGTTCGCCATCCATGACGAACCCGCCCGAGTCACGAACCTGGCAGACCGTCTCCACACCGATATCTCGGTGGTGAGCCGTCAGGTCCGCCACCTCGAGACCCTCGGTCTGGTCGCCAAGGTCCCCGACCCGGATGACGGGCGCGCGAGCGTCGTCACCCTCACGTCCGAGGGAAGCGACCTCGTCACCCGCGTGTTCGCCGGACGGGGCCAGTGGATGGCCGACGTCCTGGCCGACTGGACCCCCGAACAGGCGGCCTCACTCGACGAGGGACTGGCACGCCTCGCGGAGTCACTGCGCACCGAACTCGACGCCCTCACGTCCGCCAAGGAGAACTGATGACCGACCGCTCGCCCGTCACGACCCAGGCCGGTGAGGACGGCGAGTTCTCTCATCGTCAGATCCTGGTGATCCTCGCCGGCCTCATGTCGGCGATGTTCCTCGCGAGCCTGGACCAGACCATCGTGTCGACCGCCATCCGGACCATCGCCGACGATCTGCAGGGCCTGGACGCGCAGGCGTGGGTGACCACCGCGTACCTCATGACCTCGACCATCTCGACGCCGCTGTACGGCAAGCTCTCGGACATCTACGGGCGCAAACCGTTCTTCGTCATCGGCATCGTGATCTTCGTGTTCGGCTCCCTGCTGTGCACGCTCGCCGACTCGATGTACACGCTCGCGCTGTACCGCGGGATCCAGGGACTGGGCGCCGGCGCCCTGATGTCGCTCTCCCTGGCGATCATCGGCGACATCATCCCGCCGCGCGACCGTGCCAAGTACCAGGGCTACATGCTCGCGGTGTTCGCCTCGTCGTCGGTCATCGGCCCGGTCGTCGGCGGCTTCTTCGCCGGCGTGGAGACGATCTTCGGCATCGACGGCTGGCGCTGGATCTTCCTCATGAACGTCCCCATCGGCGCCATCGCTCTGACCCTGGTGATGATCACCCTCAACGTCAAGAACGTCCGCGTGGACCACCGGGTGGACTGGGCGGGCGCGGCCGCGATCGTCGTCGGGCTGGTGCCGCTCCTGCTGGTGGCCGAACAGGGCAACACCTGGGGCTGGGGCTCACCGGCCGCACTGGCCTGCTACGTCGTGGGCCTGGGCGGGATCGGCCTGTTCCTCATCGTCGAGGCCCGGGCCGGCGACCAGGCTCTCATCCCACTGCGTCTGTTCCGCGACCGCACCTTCGCGATCGTCACCGCCGGCGGGGTGATCGTGGGAATGGCCATGTTCGGCGGGATGATGACCCTGCCTCTGTACATGCAGATCGTGCACGGAGCCGATCCCATGGAATCCGGCCTCATGATGCTGCCGCTGGTGGCGGGCATGATGGGCGCCTCGATCGTGTCGGGCCAGCTCATCTCCAGGACCGGCCGGGTCCGCGAGTTCCCGATCCTCGGCACCGCCATCTCGGCCGTCGGCCTGTTCCTGCTGTGGACCATCGACGCCGACACTTCGCTGACCCTGGTCATGGCCTACATGCTGGTGCTGGGAATCGGCCTGGGCAACTGCATGCAGCCGCTGACACTGATCGTGCAGAACGCCGTGAGTCCGCGCGAGATCGGCGTGGCCACCGCGTCCGCCACCTTCTTCCGCCAGCTCGGCGGCACCGCCGGGGTGGCCGTGTTCCTCTCGATCCTCTTCAGCCGGGTCGGCGGCTCCATCACCAGCGAGCTGGAGCTGGCGGGCGCAGACGGCAGCCTCGCCCGCGGGGTGCAGGAGGGCCTGGCCGACCCGGTGCTGCGCGCCGACCCCGAGGCTCTCGGGATCGTGCAGGCCCTCGCCGACCCGGTGTCCGG
>NZ_JAALED010000367.1:0-3382 GCF_014145155.1 Dietzia sp. B19
CGGCCCCGCGCCACCGAACGAGCCCCGCCCCCGCGAAGGGGAGCGGGGCTCGAGTCGTCGGCCCCCGGGCCTGTACACGCGCGCGTACCTCGGGGCAGGTGCCAGAGCATGGCCGGGAGCGGCTGTGTCCTGGAGCGCAGGCGCCGGAGCGGATACCGGGGGCCGGCCGGGTGGGACTCGGTCAGGGCGTGTTCTTGCGATTGGCCTCGCTCGCCTGGAACTTCTCCAGGACCGGGGCCTCGTGGGTGATGGTGCCGTCCTCGACGCTCTCGTGATACGCCAGGTTTCCCACGCGGTTGGCGATCACCGGGGCGGTGCACACGGCCACGATCCCGGCCAGCAGGAGCATTCCCAGGTCGATGTGCGGGAAGATCCGGACGCTGGCGCCGAACAGCACGAGCACCAGGCCCAGCACCTGTGGCTTGGCGGCCGGGTGCATCCGGCTAAGGGTGTCGCGGAAGCGCACCAGCCCGATGGCGCTGGCGAGGGTGAGCAGCGCACCGGCGAGGACGAACAGCGCGGAGACGATCTCCCGGGGGTCGTCGGTCATGTGAGGGCCTCCTTGTGGACGCCGGTGGAGTCGCTGACCCGGAACCGGGCCACGGACACCGATCCGAGGAACGCGACCAGCGCCAACGCCACGAGGGCGGCCGCGGCGGTGGTGTCCTTGCTCCAGGCGATGTACACCCCGACCCCGCACTGCGCGATGGCGGCGAGCATGTCCAGGGAGATCAGCCGGTCGAGGGTGTTGGGTCCACCGATCAGCCGGATCATCGTGGTGAACAGTGCGAGCGTCAGGGCGACCACGGCCGCGCTCCACAGCAGCAGTGACAGGCTCATCGGTGCTCCTCGCTGTCTCGTACGGGCTCGGGTGGGCGGTCGCGGTCGTCAACGCGCTCGGGGCCGCTGGTCCCGTATTCCTCTGCGGGGGCGCAATAGTGCTGCGGGCTGGGTCGCCAGTCCTCGGGACGTTCGAATGCGCGCACGTACAACTGTTCCACGTGGGCGGTCTGGCGACGGAACCTCTCGACCGCCTCGGGACTCCCGGCGTCCAGGACGTGGACGTACACGTACCGCGCGACCGGGTCGACGCGCACGACGATGCCGCCGGGCATGAGGTTCAGGGTGTTGACGGCCAGGGCGAGGGTGAAGTCCGACTTGAGCTGCATCGGTGCCCTGAGCACGGCGGACCGGGGCGGAGCCTGCGGGCGCACGGACAGCCACGCCACGGCGATCGACGAGCGGACGAGGTAATAGGCCACCACGATCACCAGCCACACCGTGGAGACGGGCCTGAGAAGACCCTCCACCGGGACGCGCGGGAGCGGGAGCAGCACCATCACCACGATCGCGACGAGCACCCCGGCGACGATCGTGCCGACCTCGACCGGCCCCCAGAGCATGACCCAGGCGACCGTCAGCCACAGCATCATGAACACTCGTGAGCCGACGACCCGGGGGTCGAGACGGACTCTCATCCTGCGGGCCATGTCAGCGCACCCCCGTCACGGAGTCGACGTAGCGTTCGGGCGTGGAATCGAGGGGGATGGTGTCCAGGTAGTCATGTCGCTCCATGAGGCTCTCGGCAGCCCGGTCGGTGACCCCGAGCAGCGGGCCGGCGAAGACCGTCATCAACAAGGAGACCACGATGAGGGCCATGGTGGGGGCGAGCATGCTCAACGGCATCCGGCCCACCTCCTCGCGCTCGTCGAACTCCACGTACTCGTCGGAGGGCAGCAGGGCCAGCGGCTTGGCCAGGGCGACCGCGCCCTCGGGGGCGTCGGCGCGGGGGCGCCAGAACGCCTTGGACCACACGCGGACCACCACGTAGAGCGTGAGCAGGCTGGTGACCATGGCCCCGGCAATGAGCACCCACATGAGCGGTCCGCCGACCTCGGCACCGGCCTGGACCACCGCGAGCTTGCCGATGAAGCCGGAGAAGGGCGGGATCCCGCCGAGGTTGAGGGCGGGGATGAGGAAGACGACGGCGAGGACGGGGCTGGCCACGGCGAGCGAGCCCAGGCGGCGCAGGGAGGACGACCCGGCCTGCCGCTCGATCAGTCCGACCACCAGGAACAGGGTGGTCTGCACGATGATGTGGTGCCCGACGTAGTAGATCGCCGCACTCAGCCCGTAGCCGGTCGACAGGGCGATGCCGAAGATCATGTACCCGATGTGGCTGACGAGGGTGAACGACAGTATTCGTTTGATGTCCGACTGTGCGATCGCGCCGAGGATGCCGATGACCATCGTCAGCAGTCCCGCCACCAGCAGGACGCCGTCCATGGAGCCGCCGGGGAACACGAGGGTGTGGAAGCGGATGATCGCGTAGACGCCGACCTTGGTCAACAGTCCCGCGAACACCGCGGTGACCGGCGCGGGCGCGGTCGGGTAGGAGTCGGGCAGCCAGGTCGAGAGCGGGAAGACCGCGGCCTTGATGCCGAACGCCACCAGGAACACGGCGAAGATCGTGTTGCGCAGCCCGTCCGGGACCTCGGCCATCCGGATGGACAGCTGGGCAAGGTTCAGCGTGCCCGCCGCCGAGTAGGTCAGCGCGATGCCCAGCAGGAACACCATCGACGACACCATCGACACGACGGTGTAGGAGACCCCCGCGCGGACTCGTTCCTGGCTGGCGCCGAGCGTGAGCAGGACGTAGGACGCGGCCAGCAGCATCTCGAACCCGACGAACAGATTGAACAGGTCGCCGGCGATGAACGCCGCGTTCAGTCCCGCCGCGAGCGCCAGGTAGGTGGGGAGGAAGATCGAGGTCGGTTGGTCGCCGTCCCCGTCGCGGACGCCCTGCCCCACGGCGTAGATGATCACCGTCAGCAGCACGATGGCCGACACGCAGAGCATGAGGGCGCTGAGCCGGTCCGCCACGAGGGTGATCCCGACGGGTGCGTCCCAGCCGCCCACCTGCACGGTGTGCACGCCGTGTTGGTCGGTGAGCACCAGCAGGATGCCGGCGATGACCAGCACCCCGGTGAGGGTGACGATGGTGATGATGTTCTGGACCCGGGGACGGCGGGAGACCACCAGGCACAGCGCCGCGGCGAGCAGGGGGATCAGAACGACGGACGGGATGAGGTAGCCGAACAGTTCGGGGGAGATCACCGGCCACCCTCCTTTCCGTCGTCCGGGGTTCCGTCGTCGCGCCTCGTCCGCCTGCGGTCGCGCGAGGCGGCAGCGGCGCGGGCGCGGGCCTCCGCTTCGGCTTCCGCCTCGGCCTCCTCCAGGTCCTCGTCGTCGTAGTCGACGTGGTCTCCCAGCTCGGTGGGTTGACCGGTGGTGTGGTCGTCGGACAGGTCCCGGTCGGGTGCCGACCAGGCGTCGGTGGGCGAGCGCTTGGCGATCTTGGTGTCCTCGGCGTCGTCGGCGA
>NZ_JAALED010000368.1:0-3072 GCF_014145155.1 Dietzia sp. B19
GCACTGGGCCTGGACTGGTGGGACGACCCGCACAACGTCGACCCGGCTTTCACCCGCGTGCGACTACGCCACGAGGTGCTCCCGCTCCTCGAGGACGTCCTGGGGGGCGGGGTGGCGGAGGGGTTGGCGCGGACCGCGGAGCTGCTCCGGACCGACGACGACGAGCTGGACCGTCTCGCCGCCGCCGTGCCCGTCTCCGGAGACGGCGTGCTGGACGTCTCCGTCCTCGAGCCGCTCACGCAAGCTGTGCTGACCCGGGTCCTGCGGCGATGGCTGCTGGCCCACGGCTGCCCCTCGCCCACGTACGCGCACCTGTCATCGGTGGCCGCCCTCGTCACGGACTGGCACGGGCAGGGGGGAGTGGCGGTGGGGGGCACGGGCCCGGACGGGTCGGGTGTGTCGGCGGGCCGGGGCAGGTTGGTCGCTCGGCGACGGCATGGAAAGGTGGTCCTCGAGATCGACCGGGCGAGTGGAGCGGGGACGTAGATGAGCACGGACAAGTACGCCGACGAGATCGAGTCGGTGCTCATCGACACCGATGTGATCCGCGACCGGATCGCCGAGATGGGCGCGACGATCGGGGAGCGCTACCGGGACTCCGAACAGGAGGTCGTGCTGGTCGCCGTGCTCAAGGGCGCGGCGATCTTCGTCTCCGACTTCGCCCGGGCGCTGACCATCCCCTCCGAGCTGGAGTTCATGGCGGTCAGTTCCTACGGCTCCTCCACCAGCTCCTCGGGAGTGGTGCGGATCCTCAAGGACCTCGACCGTGACATCGCGGACCGCGACGTGATCATCGTGGAGGACATCATCGACTCGGGCCTGACCCTGTCGTGGCTGATGCGCAACCTCCGCACCCGCAATCCGCGCTCGCTGGAGATCGTCACCCTGCTGCGCAAGCCCGACGCGGTCAAGGCGGACCTGGACATCCTCGAGATCGGGTTCGACATCCCCAACGAGTTCGTGGTGGGGTACGGCCTGGACTTCGCCGAGCGGTACCGCGACCTGCCGTACATCGGCCGGCTGCACCCGCGCATGTACTCCTGACCGACGCTGTTGGACACATGTCTGGCAATTTCGTGATCCAGGTCACGCGAGGCGGTTAGCCTGGCGACATGTTCCCGGGAACCTTCGCCGCCACCACGCCCGACAAGCCCGCCGTGATCCGCCCCGCGACGGGCGAGCAGATCACCTACGCCGAGCTCGAGGCCAGGTCGGCCCAGCTCGCGCACGTCCTGACCGACGACTGGGGGCTGCGCCCCGGTGACACCATCGCCGTGGTCTCGGACAACACCCTCGAAATGGTCGAGATCTACTGGGGGGCGTTGCGGGTCGGGCTCTACATCGCCGCCATCAACCATCACCTGACGGCCGACGAGTCCTCCTACATCATCGGGGACTGCGGTGCCCGCGCCCTCTTCGTCTCCGCTCCCGTGGCCGACCACGTCGACCTGTCCCCGGACGCGCACCCCGACGTCGAGCACCGGGTGGTGTTCGGCGGGTCGCTCGACGGGTTCGCGGACTACCGAGAACTGCTGGCCGACAAGCCCACTGATCCGCCCGCCGACCAGCCCCGCGGCCACGACTTCCTCTACTCCTCCGGCACCACCGGACGGCCCAAGGGCGTGCGCGTGGACCCGCCGGAGGGGCAGATCGACGAGGTCCCCGACGTCTACACCCCGGTGTTCAGCTTCCTCTACGCGTTCGACGCCGACAGCGTGTACCTGTGCCCCGCGCCGCTGTACCACGCGGCCCCGCTGCGGTTCTGCGGCGTGGTCAACTCCGTCGGCGGGACCGTGATCCTCATGGACCGCTTCGACGCCGAGGAGTCACTGCGCCTCATCGAGGAGTACCGCGTGACCCACTCGCAGTGGGTGCCGACGATGTTCGTGCGCATGCTCAAGCTGCCGGAGGAGACGCGGATGCGTTACGACGTGTCCAGCATGACCCACGCGATCCACGCCGCCGCCCCGTGCCCGCCCGAGGTCAAGCGCCGGATGATCGAGTGGTGGGGCCCGGTGATCCACGAGTACTACTCGGCCACCGAGGGCATGGGGATCACGTTCATCAACTCGCAGGAGGCGCTCGAACGCCCCGGATCGGTGGGCCGCGACGGGCTCAAGGGCATCGCGCACATCTGCGACGAGGAGGGCCGCGAGCTGCCCATCGGCGAGATCGGCACCATCTACTGGCAGCAGGACGAGGGCACCTTCGCCTACCACGGCGATCCGGACAAGACCGCGTCCGTCTTCCACCCCGAGCACCCCAACTGGTCCACCTTCGGCGACGTGGGTTACCTGGACTCCGACCGCTTCCTCTACCTCACCGACCGCAAGGCGTTCACCATCATCTCCGGCGGCGTGAACATCTACCCGCAGGAGATCGAGAACGCACTCGCGCTGCACCCGGCGGTCGAGGACGTCGCGGTGATCGGGATCCCGGACGAGGAGATGGGGGAGAAGGTCCACGCCGTGGTGGTGCCCGCTCCCGACCGCGCCGACGACCCCGACCTGGGCGAGGAGATCCTCGGATCGCTCCGCGGCCACATCTCGGACTTCAAGATCCCGCGGGCGGTGGACTTCGTCGACGAGCTACCCCGCACGCCCACCGGGAAACTGGTCAAGCGCCGGATCCTCGACCGCTACACGAGCGGAACCGTCGCCTGAGGCGCCGATGGACCTGACCGGCGAGTTCGAACGCGAGCGACCGAGACTCACCCGGATCGCCGCGCGAGTCCTCGGTGATCCGGCCGAGGCCGAGGACGCGGTCCAACAGGCGTGGCTGCGGCTGGCGAGGACCGACGCCGCCGCCGTCGACAACCTGCAGGGATGGCTCACCACCGTGGTCACCAGAGTGTGTCTGGACCGTCTCAAGGCCGCGGTGCCGGTGCCCGTGCCCGGGGACGCGCCCGATCGTCCGGGTGCCGATCCCGACCCCGCCGAGGAGGTGGCCCTCGCCGAGTCGGTGGGGTCGGCGCTGCACCTGGTGCTCGACCGGCTGTCCCCCGCCGAGCGGGTGGCGCTGGTCCTCCACGACTCGTTCGCCGTCGACTTCGCCACCATCGCCGGGATCCTG
>NZ_JAALED010000369.1:0-1642 GCF_014145155.1 Dietzia sp. B19
CGCCGCCTGACCCGCCCCGGCGGCGACCCGGGTGCCCGAGCCCTGGACGGAGTCGATGAAGCCGGCGGCCGAGAGTTCGTCGAACCCCCGGACCACGGTGCCGCGGGAGAGCCCGGTCTGCTCGGCGAGCGCGCGCGTGGAGGGCAGCCTGTCGCCGTCGGCGAGGGAACCGTCGGAGATCAGGTCGATGATCGCGTCCACCAGATCCGCGGTGCCCGAGACCTCGCCCAGGACCAGGGATCCGGGACGGGCGGTGCGGGCCATGCGCTCAGCCTAGGCGCGCGAGGCCGGAAAGTGGTCTCACGGGTCTGCGTGAAGTGGACCTTTCCGCCAGTCCACTTTGGCGATGTGATGGTCCACATGCAGATCTACCGCCAATCCCGACGCCTCCGCGACGTGCGCTACGACGTCCGCGGTCCGATCCTCACCGAGGCCATGCGGCTGGAATCCGAGGGCCACGACATCCTGCGACTGAACCTGGGGAACATGCACCCGTTCGGTCTCGAGGCCCGGCCCGAGATCGTGGATGCCGTGGCCCGCGAACTCGGCGCGGGCCAGGCCTACTCGGATTCGCGGGGCATCCCGCAGGCACGGGCGGCGGTGGCCGAGCACTACCGGCGCTGGGGGGTGCCCGGGATCCGCGCCGAGGACGTGTTCCTGGGCAACGGGGTGAGCGAGCTCATCACCCTGGTCCTGCAGGCGATGGTCGATCCGGGCGACGAGATCCTGGTCCCGGCACCGGACTACCCCACCTGGACCGGCGCGGTGAACCTCACCGGTGGCGTGCCCGTGCACTACCTGGCGGACGAGTCCGACGGCTGGAACCCCTCGCTGGCGGACATCGAGTCCAAGATCACGCCGCGGACGACCGCGCTGGTGGTGATCAACCCCAACAACCCGACCGGCGCCGTCTACAGTGCCGAGACCGTCCGGGGGATGGCCGACATCGCCCGTCGGCACGGGCTCGTCCTGCTCAGCGACGAGATCTACGAGAAGGTGATCTTCTCGGGCGCCCGCCATCACCACGCGGCGCTGGCCGCCGGTGACGACGTGCTCTGCCTGACCTTCGGCGGCCTGTCCAAGGCGTACCGGGTGTGCGGATACCGGGCCGGCTGGGTCGCCGCGACCGGGCCCCTCGAGCGGGCGCAGGACCTGCTGGAAGGGCTCACCCTGCTGGCAAACATGCGGGTGTGCCCCAACGTCCCGGGCCAGTACGCGATCCCGGTCGCGCTGGCCGAGGACTCACCGTGGGGTGCCGACGTGATCGACCCCGACGGCCGGATCGAGCGACAACTCGCACTGGCGACCGAGCGCCTCAACGCCATCCCGGGCGTGAGCTGCGTGGCGCCCCGCGGTGCGCTCTACTGCTTCCCCCGGTTGGACACCGAGAGGTTCGGCATCGGCAGCGACGAGGAACTGGTGCTGGATCTACTGCGCTCCGAGCACGTCCTGGTGACCCACGGCACCGGCTTCAACTGGCCCGAGCCGGACCACTTCCGGATCGTGTGCCTGCCCGACGCCGAGGTGCTCGAGAACGCGATCGGCAGGATCGCCGGGTACCTCGAGCGGCGTGCCGGCCTCCACCGGCAGCCCGGCACTCCGGCGCGGACCCCGCTGCCCGCGTGAGCCCGGCCCGGGCCCG
>NZ_JAALED010000370.1:0-6179 GCF_014145155.1 Dietzia sp. B19
GAGACTGGTGGCCAGCGGCACCACGGCGGTGCGCACCCATGTGGATCTGCACAGCGAGGGTGACCCGCTCCGCGGAGTCCGGGCCATGGTCCGGGTGCGCGACGAGCTCGCGGACGTGCTGGACCTGCAGATCGCGGTGATGGTCCGCGATGAGGACCCCGCCGAGCGGGCCCGCGACGCGATCGCGGCCGGGGCCGACCTCATCGGTGGCGCCCCGCACATCGCCCCCGACACCGCCGCGGAGACACACAGGTTGATCGACCTGGCCGAAGAGCTCGGGGTGGGCGTGGACCTGCACGTCGACGAGTTCCTCGACGGCGACCACGGCATGCTCACGGCCTTCACCGACCGGGTGGCCTCGTGGGAACCGGGCCGAATCCGGACGGCCGGTCACTGCTGCCGGATCGGCACGATGGACGCGTCCGGTCAGTCGGCCGCTGCCACCGCGCTGAGCGGCGCGGGTGTGGGAGTGGTGACACTGCCCGTCACCAACCTCTACCTCCAGGGGCGGGCGGAATGCACGTCCACGCCGCGCGGGCTGCCCCCCGTGCGGGCACTGCTGGACGGCGGCGTCACCGTGGGCGCGGGTGCGGACAACGTGCGCGACCCGTTCAACCCGGTCGGCCGCTCCGACGCGATCGAGACGGCGATGCTGCTGGTCATCGCTGCCCACCTCGACATGGACACCGCATGGCACCTGGTCACCGACGGCGCCCGCGACGTCATGGGATTGCCGCCCGCCGGTCCCGCTCCCGGCCGCCGCGCAGATCTGCTGCTCGTGCGCGCGAGCGGGCTCGACGACGTGATCGCCGACGCGCCCGTGGACCGGATCGTGCTTCGCGCGGGCCGCATGGTGTCCGCGAGGGCGTCCGTCCTCGTCGACCCCTTCCTCACACAGACCTCGACCCTCACACAGGCCTCGACCCACCCGCCCGATCTCCAGGAGGCACCATGACGACCCCAGCCCGCCCCGTCCTCCGGCCGGGTACCGAGATACTCGGTTTCTCCGACGTCGGGGTCACCTACCCCAACGGCACCCGCGCGCTCGAGGGCGTGGATCTCCGCGTGGGGGCCGGAGAGTTCGTCAGCGTGGTGGGACCCTCCGGGTGCGGCAAGTCCACACTGCTCGGGCTGGCCTCCGGCCTGGCGACCCATACCGACGGCTACATGCAGACCGGCACCGACCGGGTGGGGTACGTCTTCCAGGACGCCACGCTGCTGCCGTGGCGCACCGTCGCCCAGAACGTCGAGATGCTCGCCGAGCTCGACGGGATCGGCAAGGCCGAGCGGCGGCAGCGGGCGCAGGAGGCGATCGACCTCGTGGGGCTGACCGGCTTCGAGCACTCCCTGCCGCGAGAACTGTCCGGCGGGATGAAGATGCGGGTGTCGCTGGCCCGGTCGCTGACGCTGGAGCCCGAGCTGTTCCTGTTCGACGAGCCGTTCGGGGCCCTCGACGAGATCACGCGGCAGCGACTCGGTGACGAGCTCCTGGAGCTGTTCGCGGCCAAACGGTTCGCCGGACTGTTCATCACCCACTCGGTCGCCGAGGCCGTGTACCTGTCCACCCGGGTCGTCGTCATGTCCGGGCGTCCCGGCCGCATCGTCCACACCATCGACGTCCCCTTCGACGTCCCCCGCGACCCCGAGGTCCGGTACTCGGCCGACTACATCAACCTCGTCGGCGAGGTTTCCCAGGCTCTGGAGGAGGCACACTGATGAACACCACCACCACCACCAACACCGCTGCCGGCAGCACCTCGGCCGAGCCCGACGCGGACCCGGGGTCCGACGCCCCCGCACCGGTCGGCGCGACAACGGTCACCGCGCCCACCTCGGCGGCGGCCGGGCGGCGGCGCCGGATCTCCGCGGACGGGACCCTCGTACGGATCGGCGGCCCGCTCGTCGTCCTGGCCGCCTTCCTGGGGCTGTGGTACTTCGTCAGCTACGTGGTTCTCGAACCCGCCCGCCGTTTCCTGCTGCCCCCGCCGCACGTCGTGATCACCGATGGATTCCTGGGGCCCAACCTCGAGGCCATGCTCGAGGCGTTGGGGCGGACGACCGTGGTGGCGCTGACGGGCCTGGCGATCGCCTTCGTGATCGGGGTGGTGTGGGCGATCGTCATGAGCCAGGAGACGTGGGCGGAGCGTTCGCTGTTCCCGTACGCCGTGGTGCTGCAGTGCATCCCGATCCTCGCGCTGGTGCCGCTCATCGGTTTCTGGTTCGGGTTCGGGTTCACCGCGCGGGTGTTCGTCTGCGTGCTGATCGCCCTGTTCCCGATCGTGTCCAACACCCTGTTCGGGCTCAAGTCCGTCGACCCGGGTCTGCGGAGGCTCTTCCGGCTTCACCACGCCGGCCGACTGACCGTGCTTCGCAAACTCGAGGCACCGGCGGCGCTGCCCGCGCTGTTCGAGGGCCTGCGGGTGGCCGCAGGGCTCTCCGTGGTCGGGGCGATCGTCGGCGACTTCTTCTTCAAGCAGGGGGACCCGGGGATCGGCATCCTCATCGACACCTATCGGGCGCGGCTGCAGTCGCCGGAACTGTTCGCCTCCATCCTGCTCGCCTCGCTGCTCGGTGTGGCCGTGTTCCTGGCCTTCGGGTTACTCTCCCGCAAGGTGGTGGGGCGGTGGTACAACGCCGACGACCAGCGGTGATGGCGAGAGTCTCGCCCCGGCCGTAACCCACATCTGCCCGACCGGCAACACAACCGAAACGTAGCACCGCTTCACTATAGATATTGATCACGTCAATACGGGAGGCCTGATCCGGCCCCCGGGAGGAGACCCAGATGCGCCGCACCCACACCACCAGGACCGTGCTCTCCGTGGCCGCCCTGTGCACCCTCGGAGCCGCCACACTGACCGCCTGTGGTGGTTCCGATTCCGAGTCCGCCGAGGCGGCGTCCGGATACAGCGGTGAGATCGGGGCCGTCGACCTCAGCGAGAGCTGCCCCGCCACCGTGGTCGTCCAGACCGACTGGAACCCGGAGGCCGAGCACGGACACCTCTACGAGCTGCTGGGCCCGGAACCCACTATCGACGCGGGCGCCAAGGCCGTCTCGGGCCCGCTGTTCGCCTCGGGGGAGTACACCGGGGTGGACGTGGAGATCCGCACCGGTGGCCCGGCAATCGGTTTCCAGCAGGTCACCGCGCAGATGTACCAGGACACCGACATCATGCTCGGCTACGTGGACTCCGACCAGGCCGTGCAGAACTCGCTCAACAATCCGACGATCGGGGTGTTCGCGCCGCTGGACATCAACCCGCAGATGATCATGTGGGACCCGGAGACCTACCCCGACGTGGCGCGGATCGCCGACCTCAAGGACGAGGGGACCCGAGTCCTGTACTTCGAGGGCAACGCGTACATGGACTACCTCACCGGTGAGGGCATCCTGGACCCCGAGCAGGTCGACGGCAGCTACGACGGGTCGCCGTCCAACTTCGTGGCGGCCGGCGGGTCGGTCGCGCAACAGGGTTACGCCAGCGCCGAGCCGTTCATCTACGAGAACGAGGTCGCCGAGTGGGGTAAGCCCGTGGCCTACGAGCTGCTCCACGACACCGGGTACCCGATCTACAAGTCCATGATGGCGGTGCGCTCGGCCGAGCTCGAGGACAACTCCGCGTGCCTGGAGATGCTCGTTCCGGTCCTGCAGCAGGCCGAGGTCGAGTACTTCGCGGACCCGGATCGCACCAACGCGGTGATCGTCGACGCCGTCGAGCAGTTCAACACCGGCTGGGTCTACAGCTCCGAGCTGGCCGACTTCGCCGTCGAGGCCATGCTCGACCGGGAGATCGTCGGCAACGGTCCCGACTCGACGGTCGGCAACTTCGACGAGGAACGACTGGCCGACATCGTCGGGATGGTCACGGGCATCTACGAGGCCGCCGACGTCGCGATCGCCGAGGACGTTGCACCGGAGACCATCGCGACCAACCGGTTCATCGACCCGGCCATCGGGATGAACTGATCCCCCCAGTGACCACCCGATTCAGGAAGGCACCCCAGTGAGCGAGACCCAGACGGCGTCGCCGACGGCTCCCACGGCCCCGGACGTGGCCGGACTCGTCGAGGATCTGAGTGACCTGCTCGGCCCGGAGCTCGTCCTCACCGACGACCGCAGCCTCGACAAGGCCTCACAGGACGGCTCGTATCTCAGCCCGATCCTGCGTGCGCAGTGGCCGATCGGCCGCCCCGAGGTGGTGGTTCGGCCCACGAGTGTCGAGCAGGTCCCGCCGATCGTCCGCGCGGCGGTCCGCCGCGGGGTCCCCATCACCTCACGGGGAAAGGGCACCGGCAACTACGGGCAGGTGGTGCCGCTGCACGGTGGTCTCGTGCTGGACCTGACCGCCCTGAGGGGCATCGACGACGTGGACCCGGAGGCCGGGACGGTCACCGCCGAGGCAGGCGTCCGCATGATGAGCCTGGAGAAGCGGCTCGCACGCGACGACTCCCAGCTGTGGATGTATCCCTCGACCGTGCAGTCCACGCTGGGGGGCTTCCTGGCCGGGGGGTCCGCAGGGACCGGAACGATCGTGCACGGCCGCAACCACGAGGGGTTCGTCGAGGCGCTCGACGTGGTCTACGCCCACCCCGACGCCGAGATCGTGCACCTGACCGGGGAGGACGCCCAGCCGTTCGTGCACACCTACGGGGTCGCGGGGATCATCGTCCGCGCCACCGTGAGGATCGAACCCCTGCAGGACTGGCGCTGCCTCTACGCCAGCTTCGACGATCACCACGACGCCTTCTCCGTGGTCCCGCGCATCCACCGTCTCGACCCTGCGCCGCGGCTCTGCTCGGCCGATGGCGCCCACGTGGCCGGGTGCCTACCGCCCGACGAGGCCATCCCGCCCGGCCGCGCGAGTCTGCGCGCGATCGTCGAGGCCTCCGTCGTGGACGAGGTGAGCGCCCTGGTCACCGGTGCCGGGGGAGTGGTGGAAGCGGTGCGCAAGGGGGTCAACGAGTCAATCAAGGTCTCGACCCTGTCCTACAATCACCCCACCCACTGGTTGCAGAAAGCGGAGCCGGACACGTGGTTCCACATGGAATGCCAGGGTGACGCGCTGGTGGAGCGGTTGGACGAGGTCGAGGCCGTCTATCCGGGCGGAACCCTGCACCTCGAGGCCGGCCACGGCCGAATGTTCGGCATGCTCAACGGTCACTACACCGACCCGGAGGCCGCCTACGCGGGAGTGCCCGTCCTGGAGGAGCTGGGCGTGAGGGTGCACTCCCCGCACCAGTACCGGGTGGACCACGGAACCGAGGAGGTGCGGGCGTTGGCGGCCCGGACCGACCCCCACGGCCTGCTCAATCCCGGGCGGTGGGAGGAATGATCGGGCCCGCCCGGCGCTATGCGGACCTGAGCACCGTCGAGGCCGCGCGGGTGGGCCGGGGCGATCCCGTCGCCGTCATCCCCGCCGGTGCGATCGAAC
The DNA here is from genome assembly GCF_014145155.1 of Dietzia sp. B19. Taxonomy (NCBI): domain Bacteria; kingdom Bacillati; phylum Actinomycetota; class Actinomycetes; order Mycobacteriales; family Dietziaceae; genus Dietzia; species Dietzia sp. B19. The sequence continues at coordinate 5,433 of NZ_JAALED010000370.1, forward strand.
CCCACGGCCCCCACCTTCCCCTGGCCACCGACCTGATCGTGGCCGAGGAGGTGGCGGCCCGGGCGGTGGCCGCCGCCGCAGCCGGGGAAGGGGCGGGGGGCGAGGTCGACGCCTGGCTCATGCCCGCCCTCGGATACACCAAGAGCGACGAGCACTCCTCGTTCCCCGGGGCGATGTGGATCACCGCGGACACCCTGCTGTCCCAGGTCCGTGAGCTCGGATCCGCACTGAGCGCCAGCGGGTTCGGCCGCGTGCTCTTTGTCAACTGCCACGGCGGCAACTCCGCCCTGCTGGAGGTGGCGCTGCGGGAACTGCGCCGGCGCAGCGGCCTGCGGACCTTCCTGTACGCCGGTCGGGCCAACCCCGGCCCCACCGAACTCGGCATGGGGATCCACGCCGGGTGGGCCGAGACGTCGATGATGCTCCACCTGCGCACGGACCTCGTCGACATGTCCGTGGCCGAGGCCAGGATCCCCACCGGAGTGGCCGGGTGTCAGCACATCGGGTTCACCGGCCCCGTGAAGTTCGGCTGGCTGGCCGATGACCTGTCCGACACCGGGGTGATCGGCGACCCCACCGGCGCCGACCCCGACACCGGTGCACGACTGGTGGCCGATCACGTGGCCACCGTCGTCGGCGCGCTCGCGGAGATCGCGGTCTTCGACCCGGCGCGCGGAGTCCGGGGCGCCGACCTCTCCGCCGACCTCTCCGCCGTCGCCGCAGGGGGAGGTGCGCGATGACGGCCGC
>NZ_JAALED010000371.1:0-2826 GCF_014145155.1 Dietzia sp. B19
GGTCAACGTGCTCCGGTCGGCCTACCGCGACCACGTGGCGCTCCTGGCCGCCCACGACGTGGCGTCCACGGTCGAGGACGAGCCGGTGCTGCCGTTCGCCGAGGTGGGTCGTCGCCTCGCCGATCTCGCGGACGCCGCGCTGACCGCCGCGCTCGCGGTGGCGGTCTCCACGGTGTACCCGGATTCGCCCATGCCCTGTCGCCTCGGCGTGGTGGCCATGGGCAAGGGCGGGGCCCGCGAACTCAACTACATCTCCGACGTGGACATCATCTTCGTCTCCGAACCCGCGGACGCCAAGACCGGTCGGGTGGCCGGGGAGATGATGCGCATCGGCTCGATGGCCTTCTTCGAGGTGGACGCCGCCCTGCGACCCGAGGGCAAGTCCGGAGAGCTGGTGCGGACGCTGGAGTCGCACGAGGCCTATTACAGGCGGTGGGCCAAGACGTGGGAGTTCCAGGCGCAGCTCAAGGCCCGGCCGATGACCGGCGACCTGGCCCTGGCCACCGAGTACTACGACACCGTGCACCCGCTGGTGTGGACGGCCTCCGAGCGGGACGACTTCGTGCACGACGTCCAGGCCATGCGCCGGCGGGTGGAGGAGAACGTCCCCGAGCCGCTCCGGGAGCGCGAGCTCAAGCTCGGGCGTGGGGGCCTGCGCGACGTGGAGTTCGCGGTCCAGCTCCTGCAACTGGTGCACGGTCGCACGGACGAGGAGCTGCGTGTCGCCAGCACGGTGGACGCGCTCGGGGCGCTCCGGGCGGGGGGATACATCGCGCGGGAGGACGGCGCCAACCTGGTGGCCGCCTACGAGTTCCTGCGACTTCTCGAGCACCGTCTCCAGCTCCAGCGCTACAAGCGCACCCATCTGCTCCCGGAGGACGGCGACCGGGAGGCGTACCGCTGGCTCGCCCGCGCCGCCCACATCCGGCCCAGCAGTCGGCACGACGCCGCGGAGGTCCTGCTCGAGCAGCTCCGTCAGGTCCGCAGCCGGGTGCGCAGGCTCCATTCCAAGCTGTTCTACCGCCCGCTGCTGGACTCGATCGCCGCCTACGACGCGGAGGCCCTGTCCCTGAGCTCCGAGGCGATGGAGCGGCAGCTGGCGGCACTGGGGTTCGGCGCACCGCGCCACGCACTCGGGCACCTCCGGGCCCTGGCCGGGCAGAACAACCGCCGCGGCCGGATCCAGGCGCTGCTCCTGCCCGCCTTCATGGAATGGCTCGCCGACACCCCGGACCCGGACGCCGGGTTGCTGGCCTACCGCAAGCTGTGTGAGGAGCACCAGGACGTCACCTGGTTCCTGCGCATCCTGCGGGACGACAGCATCGTGGCGCGCCGCCTGGTGACGGTGCTGGGCACCTCCGCGTTCGTCTCCGAACTCCTGCTCCGCAACCCCGAGGTGATCCCGGAGCTGACCGACGGCGCCGAGGGGCCCGTGCTCGTGGCCTCCAAGGTCTCCGACATCGCCTCCGCGCTGTCCGCCTCGGCGTCCCGTCACCGCACCCCCGAGAAGGTCATCGCCGCGGCGAGGTCGCTACGCCGGGCCGAGCTGGCCCGGATCGGCGCCGCGGACGTCCTGGGGTTGGTCTCCGTGCCGGAGGTCGGCAAGCGCCTGTCCGCCGTGTGGCGGGCGGTGCTCGAGGCGTCCCTCGCGGCCGTGATGAGGGACATGGCCCCCGAGGGCCAGGCGCCGCCGGCCCGACTCGCGTACATCGGGATGGGGCGGCTCGGCGGGGACGAGTTGTCGTACGGATCCGATGCGGACGTGATGATCGTGTGCGATCCGGTGGAGGGCGTCGCCGAGGACGTCGCCGTCCGGTGGGCCGTCCAGGTGGCCGAACGGGTGGGCAGGCTGCTCTCCTCGCCGTCGTCGGACCCCCCGCTCGACCTCGACGCCGACCTTCGACCGGAGGGCCGCAACGGACCACTGGTACGGACGCTTGCGTCCTACCGCGCCTACTACTCCAAGTGGGCCGAGACGTGGGAGCTGCAGGCCCTGCTCCGGGCCGCGTTCGCGGCGGGGGATCGCGACCTGGGCCTGGACTTCCTGCACATGATCGACGAGTTCCGTTACCCGGCGGACGGGGTGCCGCCCAAGGTGGTGCAGGAGATCCGGCGGATGAAGGCGCGGATCGACACCGAGCGTCTGCCCAGAGGGGCCGACCCGGCCACGCACACCAAGCTCGGGCGCGGTGGTCTGGCGGACGTCGAGTGGTGCGCGCAGTTGCTCACGATGCAGCACGCGGCGCGGGTGCCGGGCCTGCACACCACCTCCACCCTGGAGGCGCTCGAGGCCGCGGCCGCCGCGGAGTTGCTCTCGGAGGGCGAGCGTGAGGCGCTGGTGCAGTCGTGGCTCATGGCCGCCCGCGCCCGCAACGCCCTGGTCCTGGCCCGCGGCAAGGCGGTCGACCAACTCCCCGGTCAGGGCAAGATCCTGGCGGCCGTGGCCAGCATCTGCGCAGGGTCCTCCGACGGCGCGGAGTTCCTCAACCAGTACCTCCGGGTCACCCGCCTCGGCCGCAAGGCCGTCGACCACGTCTTCTGGGGTGAGATCTGAGGCGTGTTCCGGGGTCGGACCAGGGTTGTCACCGATGCGCTCCGGGGCCGCGCGCCGATACCCTGGGTTCATGGCTGTGAAGATGAACCTCACCCTCACCCTCGACGGCGTCACCTACGGTGAGCTGTACGAGTTCGTCGACGCGGTCCGGGCGGCCGGCGTACCCGCCGACGAACGCGTGCGCTGTCTGGGGTCCGACGACATGGGCGACCGCTTCGAGGTGGAGCTCGGCCCGGACCTGCGCCGGTCCGGGGCGGCCCGCGCGGCCTCGG
>NZ_JAALED010000372.1:0-5604 GCF_014145155.1 Dietzia sp. B19
CCCGCGGGCTGGCCGGCGGGCTGAGGATGTTCGTCCGACCGGCCCTCGACATGATGCCGGCGACCGACGCGTCCCTCGGACGGCTGCGCGCGCTGACCTCGGGGGCCGGGCGGGCGGCCGCCCTCGAGACCACCAACGACTGGTCCTCGGACGGCCCCGTGCCCGGACTCTGGGTGGGCCGCAAGCGGTTCTTCCACTCGGACAAGGTGATCTACCACATCCACGGCGGCGGCTTCACCTTCGGATCCCCCTGGTCGCACAAGGCACTCGCGTCACGGATGGCCAGCGAGACCGGCGTGCCCGTCTTCCTGCCCGACTACCGGCTCGCACCGGAACATCCGCACCCCGCGGCCACGGAGGACACCCTCGCCGGCTGGGAGTGGCTGCTGAGCATGGGCTTCCGGGCGGAGGACATCGTGGTGGCCGGCGACTCCGCCGGCGGCAACCTCGCCCTCCAGCTCGTCGCGCAGCTCGAGAAGGAGCAGGCCGCGATGCCGGCGGGGGTCGTCCTGCTCTCACCGTGGGTGGATCTGGACTTCACCGACATGACCGCCCGCGACCGCGCCCGTAAGGACCCGTTCCTCGCCCTCGGCCTGGCCGAGCTCTGCCGACGCCAGTACGCGCCGGGAGTGGACCCGGACGACCCCGCCATCTCGCCGATCAACCACGTCCCGTCCCCCGACTGGCCGCCGTTCCTCATCCAGTGCGGCGGCGAGGAGATCTTCTGTGGGGGGATCGAGCAACTCGCGGAGCGTTTCGCCGAACACGGGGTCCGGCACGAGTTCCAACTGTGGCCACATCAGTTCCACGTGTTCCAGGTGTTCCACCCGCTCGTTCCCGAGGCCAAGGTCGCGGTGCGCGACATCGGCTCGTTCGTCCGCGGGTGCCTGCGCGGCTGAACCCTCCGGTCAGACCGTCAGCACCAGGCCCGAGGTCGGCACGCCCGTACCCGCGGTCACGACCAGCTTCTCCGCACCCGGCACCTGGTTGACCGAGTCGCCCCGCAGCTGACGCACACCCTCCGCGATGCCGTTCATGCCGTGGATGTAGGCCTCACCCAGCTGGCCACCGTGCGTGTTGAGCGGCAGTCGGCCACCCACCTCGAGCGCGCCCGGCTCGCGGACGAAGTCCTTGGCCTCCCCTCGGCCACAGAAGCCCAGTTCCTCGAGCTGCATGAGGACGTACGGCGTGAAGTGGTCGTAGAGCACGGCCATGTCCATGTCCTGGGGCCGCAGGCCGGACTGGGACCACAGCTGGTCGCCGACGATGCCCATCTCCGGCAGTCCGGCGAGCTCGGGACGGTAGTACGAGGTCATGATGAACTGGTCCGGCCCGGAGCCTGACGCGGCCGCGGCGATCGACACCGGCCGGTGCGGCAGATCCCGCGCCCGCTCGGGGGTCGTCACGACGATCGCCTGCCCGCCGTCGGACTCCTGGCAGCAGTCGAGCAGGTGCAGGGGCTCGGCGATGTAGCGCGAGTTCTGGTGGTCGTCCAGCGTGATGGGCTTGCCGTGGAAGAACGCCGCCGGGTTGACGGCGGCGTGCTTGCGGTCCACCACCGCGACCCGCCCGAAGTCCTCGCTGGTGGCGCCGTACTCGTGCATGTAGCGCTGCGCGACCATCGCCACGAAGCCCGCCGGCGTCGACAGTCCGTGCGGGTAGGAGAAGGCGTTGTCCGTGCCGGAGGAGTTGACCTGCTGCACGAGCGCCGAGTTGACCTGGCCGAACCGCATCCCGGAGCGCTCGTTGAACGCGCGATAACAGACCACCACCTCGGCCACGCCCGTCGCCACGGCCATCGCGGCCTGCTGCACGGTCGCACACGCGGCGCCGCCGCCGTAGTGGATGCGGGAGAAGAAGTTCAGCGAGCCGATGCCGGCGGCGCGGGCGACCGCGATCTCGGTGTTGGTGTCCATGGTGAACGACACCAGGCCGTCGACGTCCGACGGCTGCAGACCGGCGTCGGCCACCGCCGTGCGCACGGCCTCGGCGGCCAGGCGCAGTTCGGAGCGGCCCGAGTCCTTGGAGAAGTCGGTGGCGCCGATCCCGACGATCGCAGCCTTGTCTGCCAGGGTGCTCACTGCGGGTCTCCGTTCAGGTAGAGGGTCGCCGTCGAGGTGACGTGCGCGCCCAACGAGTCCGTGCCGACGATCTTCAGCGTGACCAGCCCGTCGTCGTCGATCCCCGTGACCTCACCGGTCAGGGTGAGGGAGTCGTACGCGTACCAGGGCACGCCGAGCCGGAGCCTGATGGACGTGATGCGGGCGCGCCGGCCCGCCCAGTCGGTGACGAACCGCTGCACCAGGCCGGTGTCGGTGAGGATGTTGACGAAGATGTCCTTCGAGCCCTTGGCGTGGGCGAGGTCGCGGTCGTGGTGGACGTCCTGGAAATCCCGGGTCGCCAGCGCCGAGGCCACGATGAAGGTCGGGGTCCCCTCGATGGTCAGCTCGGGGAGTCGGTCCCCCACCGCCACGGCGGGCGGCTCGGCGGGGCAGATCACTCGATCGGTGCTCACTTGGCAGCCTCTTCCTTCACCTCGGGCATCTGACGCTCCACCGGCGGTGCACCGGCCGGTCGCCACGCGTACAGCGTCCACGGCTCGGTGCCGAACGCGGCGTCCTCGGCCGGGTCGCCGGGCATGTCGAGGAACTCGACCTCGACCTCCATGCCGATCCGGACCTCGGCCGGGTCGACGTCGCGCAGCTCGCCGAGCATCCGCACACCCTCCTCCAGCTCCACCAGTGCGATGACGAACGGGAACCGCGTGCGACCCGGCACGCGCGGGGCGTGGTGGGTGACGAAGCTGTACACCGTGCCGCGACCGGAGGCCACGACGTAGTCGGTGTGCTCGGTCTTGTCCTTCCACAACGCCGGCACGGGCGGGTGCTGCAGCGAGCCGTCCTCGCGGGTCTGGATGCGCAGCTCGTGGGCGCGGACCCCGTCCCAGAAGAAGCGGGTGTCGTGCGAGACCGACGGGCGCAGGACCTTGCCCACCACCAGGTCGTCGGTGGCCGAGCCGGAGCTGGAGACGATCTGGTCCGCGGGCGCCGGCGCGGGCTCGGCGGTCGTGGCGGTCGCGGCGGTCGTGGCCGGCGGACGGAACTTGAGGATCCGGAAGTCCATCTCCGCCACGACCTCGTCGCCGACGCGCCAGTAGTTGCGGGTGGTGAAGAACCAGCCCTCCCCGAGACCCGTGGTCTTGGGGCCGACCACGTCGACCAGGACGGACTCGATGGTCACCTCCTCACCCGGGCGGGTGTACCGGTGGTAGGTGGAGTCGCAGTTGGTGGCCACCACGGAGGTGAAGCCCTCCGCGTCGAGGATGTCCGTCATGCGGCCCAGCGGGTCATCGGCCTCGCGCGTCTTCCCGAGTCCCCGCATGGTCCAGACCTGCGCCATCGCGGGCGGGGCCACCGGACCTCCGTGTCCGGCCGCGCGGGCCGCGGCCTCGTCGGAGTAGATCGGGTTGACGTCCCCGATCGCCTCGGTCCAGTTGCGGATCATCGGCGTGTTGATGGGATCGCGGCCCGCGCGGCGCGCGCTGCCGCCGGAGGCGCGTACCTCCTCGGCGGCGGCCAGGATGCGGTCGGCCTGCTCGTCACTCATGGGTGCCTTCTCGTTCGGTCGTGGGCGTGCTGACAGGGGGTCGGGTCAGCGGGCGGTGCGGGGCATGCCGAGGCCGCCCATGCAGGTCAGTTCGCGCATGACCTCGTTCACCCCTCCCCCGAAGGTGATCACGACGTTGCGCTTGGTCATCATGTCGAACCACCGCTGCAGTCCGGCGGTGTCGGGATCGGTGGGGTCGCCGAAGCGACCGAGCAGCTCCTCGATGATCCGGCCGACGTGCTGGATCTTCTCGGTGGAGAACACCTTGGACGCCGCCGAGTCACCCATCGACGGGTTCTCCCCGGCGGAGGAGACCTGCCAGTTGAGCAGTTCGTTGAGCCGGACGAACGCGAAGATCTCGGCGAGCCCGCGCCGCACCTCGGGCCGGTCCAGGTGACGGACCCCGTCGGCGCCGGTGCCCCGGGCCCAGCCGACCAGCTCGTCGTAGTACCCGCCCGGTCGACCGGACGGGGCCAGCATCACGCGCTCGTGGTTGAGCTGGGTGGTGAGCATTTTCCACCCGCCGTCGACCTCGCCCACCACCATGTCCGCCGGGACGCGCACGTCCGAGTAGTAGGTGGCGTTGACGTGGTGGGCGCCGTCGCAGGTGATGATCGGGGTGAACGAGAAGCCCGGGTCTGAGGTGTCGACGATGAAGATGGTCAGCCCGCGGTGCCGCGAGTCCGGGGTGCCGGTCCGCGCGGCCAGCCAGATGTAGTCGGCGTGGTGGCCGCCGGTGGTCCACATCTTCTGCCCGTTGATGATCCAGTCACCCGTGGCCTCGTCCCGCCTGGCGGTGGTCCGCAGCGCGGCGAGGTCGGTGCCCGCGTCGGGCTCGGAGTAGCCGATCGCGAAGTGGATCGAGCCGTCGAGGATCCCGGGCAGAAACTTCTCCTTCTGCAGCTCGGAGCCGTACTTCTGCAGGGTCGGCCCGACGGTCTGCAGTGTGACCGAGGGCAGCGGGACGTCGGCGCGGGTGGCCTCGTTGGTGAAGATCAGCTGTTCGATGTGGCCGAATCCCTTGCCTCCGAACTCGGTGGGCCACCCCACGCCCAGCCACCCGTCCCGGCCCATGCGGGTGATGATCTCCGCGTAGGTGTCCCCGTGGCGGGTGGTGGCGATGTCCGCCGCCTCCTCGGGCGAGATGAGCGTGGAGAAGTACTCGCGGAGCTCGGCCTGCAGCGCCCGCTGCTCTCCGGTGAGGTCGATGAAGGTGCCCTCCGGCGCCGCACCGGCGTCGGCGTCGGTGGAGGCGGGCGCCACGTGCTCGACGGGGTCGGACGCCACCGCCGACGCGAGGTCGTCCAGGTGCAGCTGCGCGCCGCCGACGAAGCGGGCCAGATCCTTGACGGCCGAGGAGTACCGGAACATGGGGTAGGTGATGTCCACCCCGACCCCGCCGTGCAGGTGGTGCAGGATCTGCACCGCACGCGGTCCCTCGGTGGCCAGCCAGTAGGCACCGATCGTCGGGTCGGTGGCGTACCGGTCGGCCGGGCCGGTGAGCCCCTCCGAGACCCGCCAGGTCACCGACTGGGAGATCACGTGCAGCGTGCGCGAGATGATGTACACGTCGGCCAGCTCCTGCTGGACCGCCTGGAACGAGCCGAGCGGCTTACCGAACTGCACACGCTGCTTGAGGTAGTCGGCGGTCATGTCCAACGCGCCGGAGACCAGGCCGTCACCGTGGGCGATGCACGCCGACAGGACGAGCCGTCGGAACTCGTCGAGGACCGATCCGTCCCCCGGGCCGCGGATCACGTCGTCGTCGTCGACCGGCGTCGCGTCGAACCGCATCGCGTACTCCGGCACGCCGAGCGACCCGAGGGTCGGGGTCAGGGTGACCCCGGGGGCGTCGGGGGCGACGACGACGAGGACGGGGGCTCCCCCGGCCGTGGACACCGGCACCAGGACGGACCGGGCCTGGGCCGCGTAGCGGACCGCGGTGACGGTGCCCGTGATCGTCCCGCCGTCGAGGCGCACGGTCGGCTCGAGCGGGAG
>NZ_JAALED010000373.1:0-5025 GCF_014145155.1 Dietzia sp. B19
GACCCGGACGCCTTCTACTCCGGGCTGGCACGGGACACCGTCGAGCTGGTGGCGGACCTGTGGGCGGAGTCCGGGGACCGGCCGGGTGACCCGTCGGGGGGCGGGGCGGGTGACGCCGCGTCGTCGACGGATACCGGGCACCCGGCAGGCGCCCGGCTCCCGGGGCTCACGGTGCTCGACGTGGGGGGAGGGCCCGGTTACTTCTCGGAGGCCTATGCCGCGGAGGGCGCGCGGTACGTCTCCGTGGAGCCCGACGTGGGGGAGATGTCCGCTGCCGGGCTGGACCAGTCGGGCTCGGTCCGGGGCAGCGGGATGTCGCTGCCCATCCGGTCGGATTCGGTGGACGTGTGCATCTCCTCCAACGTGGCCGAGCACGTGCCCGAGCCGTGGACGATGGCCGAGGAGATGCTCCGGGTGACGCGACCCGGTGGCCTCGTCGTGGTCTCCTACACCCTCTGGTACGGCCCGTTCGGCGGTCACGAGATGGGGATGACCCACTACCTCGGCGGGGAGCGCGCCCGGCGGATGTACGAACGCCGACACGGGCACCCGCCGAAGAACGTCTACGGCGAGTCGTTGTTCGAGGTGGGATGCGCGGAGGGCCTCGAGTGGGCGCGGGGTACGGCGTCGGGCGAACTGCTGGCCGCCTTCCCGCGGTACCACCCGCGGTGGGCGTGGTGGCTGGTGCGCGTGCCGCTGGTCCGCGAGGTCCTCGTGTCGAACCTCGTGCTGGTGCTGCGGGCCCGGTAGGCGCGGGTCCGGAGGGCGCGGCGGGTACCGGGCGGCATCCGCCGGACGCGGTGGGTACCGGGCGGCGTCGCCGAGGTCCGCCCGGGGACTCGGGCACTCGTCTACCATCGTGGAACACGTTCTTGTTTTCTACCTCTCGGAGGTCTCCGTGGTCGTCGTCCATGACAAGCTCTTCTCCGGCACGCGCTGGACCGATCCCATCACCACCGGGGTTCTCGAGGTGACCTCCCCGGCCACGAACGCCGTCGTCGGGCGGGTGGCCGAGTCCACCACGGAGGACGTCGACGAGATGGTCAGCCAGGCCCGGGACTCCTTCGAGTCGGGCGTGTGGCGGCTCACCCCGCCCGCCGAGCGCGGCGCGCTGATCGGCCGGGTCGCCGACATGCTCGAGGAACGCCAGGGCGAGGTCTGCCAGATCCTCTCCGACGAGATGGGCACCCCTCCCGGGACCGCCGCGATGATCCAGGTGACACCCACGCTCGGCGTGCTGCGGTACTACGCGAAGCTGGCCGCGGACTTCCCGTGGTCCGAGGTCCGGCACGGCGACTACGGGGCGTCCGTGGTCACCCGTCAGCCCGTCGGGGTGGTGGCCGCCGTCACCGCGTGGAACGTCCCGCTCTACCTCAACTCCGCCAAGCTCGGCCCGGCCCTGCTCTCGGGAAGCTCGGTGGTCCTCAAGCCGTCGTCCGCGACCCCGCTGTCCGCGCTGTGGCTGGCGGACCTGTTCCGCGAGGCAGGCCTGCCCGAGGGTGTGCTGTCCGTGGTGACCGGCCCGAGCTCGGTGGGCGACCACCTGGTCTCGCACCCGGAGGTCGACAAGATCTCGTTCACCGGCTCGACGGGGGTCGGCAAGCACATCGCCGGGATCGCCGCGCAGAACCTCACCCGCTGCTCGCTCGAGCTCGGCGGCAAGAGCGCGGCGATCATCCTCGAGGACGCCGACATCGCCGCCAACGCCGGGACCATGGTGTTCTCCGCCCTGATGAACTCCGGCCAGGCGTGCGTGTCCCAGAACCGCATCCTCGCCCCGCGGTCGCGCTACGACGAGGTCGTGGAGGCCCTGGTCGAGAACGTCAAGGCCATGCCGGTCGGCGACCCGTCCGCCGAGGGCACCGCGTTCGGCCCGCTGGCCAACCACAAGCAGAAGGACAGCGTCGAGGGGTACATCCGCAAGGGTGTCGAGGAGGGCGCGACCATCGCCTACGGCGGCGGGAAGGTCGAGGGACTGCCCGCCGGCGTCGCCGAGGGTGCCTTCGTCCAGCCGACCGTGTTCACCGACGTCGACAACTCCATGACCATCGCCCAGGAGGAGATCTTCGGGCCCGTGCTCCAGGTCATCGCGTACGACACCGTCGACGAGGCCGTGCGGATCGCCAACGACTCCGAGTTCGGTCTGGCCGGAGCCGTGTACTCGGCCGACCCGGACGCCGCGCTCGCCGTGGCGCAGCGGGTGCGCACCGGCACCATGGGCATCAACTGGTACGCCTTCGACCCGAGCGCGCCGTTCGGCGGCTTCAAGAACTCCGGCCTCGGCCGCGAGAACGGACCCGAGGGGCTGGACGCCTACTGCGAGCTGCAGAGCGTGCTCATGCCGTTCGGATGGGAGGCGCCCGCGGGGTGAGCCCCGTCTGAGCGTGGTGGGGATCGCCCGGCCGGGCGGCCCCCACCACCCGGCACGACTGCGGCGCCGGACCCGATCACGGGTCCGGCGCCGCAGTGGTCCGGTCGGGGTGGAGCGGTCACTCCACGCGGTAGCCGACGCCCCGGACGGTGTGGACCTTGTTCTCACCGATCTTGCGGCGCAACGACCGGATGTAGACGTTGACGATGTTCGAACCGGGGTCGAAGTCCATACCCCACACGCTCTCGAGCAACTGCTCACGGCTGATGGTCTCGCCCTTGTTGCGCAGCAACATCTCCAGCAGCGAGTACTCGCGGTTCGTGAGTTCCTGGATCCGGCCGTCGACCTCGACCCGGCGGGTGCGGATGTCCAGGCGCATGCCGGCGTGCTCGAGGATGCCGGGGTCCTCCGACGCCTCGTGCTCGCGCAGGCGGAGCCGGATGCGGGCCAGCAGCTCCGGGACACGGAAGGGCTTGACCATGTAGTCGTTGGCCCCGGAGTCCAGTCCCTCGACGGTGTTCGCGACGCTGTCGCGGGCCGTGAGGATGATGACGGGAGCCGCGAACCCGCGGTCGCGCGCCTCGCGGAGCAGCGTCAGGCCGTCGATGTCCGGCAGGCCGATGTCCAGCAACATCAGATCGATGTCGGAGATGGTCGACAGGATGGACCGCGCGCTGTCCCCGTCCACCGCCTCGAGTGCGGTGTACTCGGCGCCGCCGAGTGCCTTGACCAGTACCGAGCGGATGAGGTCGTCATCCTCCACGACGAGCACATTCGTCATGCAACCCTCCTTCTAAGACAATGGAGTATTCCACGCGGAGCATGTGATTCGAGCGTGTCATCAGGTCGTGTCCCCGGGTGCGCCGGATCGCCGGTTCCGCTCGTACCGCCCCCTGCCGGATCGGCGGCGACGCTCGGGCCCCCGACCGACCGTGGGGGCGGCCTCGTCGAGGTCGGTGTCCACCTCGTCCCCGGCGTCGGAATCGAAGCTCGCGGGGACGTAGGGGACGACGATGCAGAACGCGGCGCCCCCGCCCTTGGCGTTGAACGCGAACGCGCGGCCCCCGTGGGCCCGGGCGATCGTCGCGACGATCGCCAGGCCCAGCCCGGTTCCCCCGCGACCGTCGCGGAGCTGACCGCGGGCGGTGTGGAACCGCTCGAAGATGGTCTCCTCCTCGCCGGGCGGGATCCCCGGGCCGCTGTCGCGCACCCACCACAGCAACCGGCGTCGGTAGTTCTCGCGATGCGGCGGGTCGGGCAGTGGGCCGACCGCCAGATCGTCGGTGACCGTCGGGTCCCCCGGGGCGATCACCCGGCAGCCGATCTCGATCAGGTCCCCCGGTCCGGTGAACCGCACGGCATTGGAGCAGAACTGGATGAGCGCCTGGGTGATCCGGTGCTGGTCCAGCAGGGCGACGTCCTCGGCGTACGGCAGCACCGACCACTCGCGGTCGGCGATCACGTCGATCTTCGCCTCGACGTCCAGAACCAGTTCCGCGACGTCGGTGGGGGCGGTCTGGAGGAAGTCGGGGCGGTCGGAGCGCGCCAGGGTGAGCAGGTCCTCGACGATGCGGGTCATCCGGGACAGCTCGTCCTGCATGATCCGGGTGGTCTCGGCCCGCTCCTGCGGATCCTCCGGCATGAGATCCAGGTTCCCCTGGACCACGGTCAGGGGCGTGCGGAGCTCGTGGCCGGCGTCGTCGAGGAACTCCCGCTGCGTCCGATAGGCCTCCTCCACGCGCTCGAGCATCGCGTTGACCGTGTCGGCCAGGGAGACGATCTCGTCCGGTCCGTCGACGGGGACCCGTCGTGACAGGTCCGCGGCCGAGATCGTCTCCGCGGCCTCACGGATCCTCCGGACGGGGACGATCATCCGGCCGGCCAGGAGCCAGGCGACGAGCGCGCTGAGGACGATGCCGCCGGCGCCGGTGCTCAGCAGGAGGTCGGCGACGCGACCGGTGTCCTCGCGGGTGGGTGCGTCACTGATCGCGACCACGATGTTGGTCGGCCCGGCCGGGCCGTCGACCTCGGCCTTCCGCCACCGCACGGTGCCGTCGATGATACCGGACCCCTCATCCGACACCAGCCCGATCCGTTGGATCTGGGACCGCATGGCCGGGGGGAACAGGGTGTCGTCGTCCGAGCTGAACCTCGAGAGCGTGAACTGCGTCCCCGAGGTGGTGGCGGTCCCCACGAGGAGCAGCTCGGCCGACGGGTACTGCTGCGCCAGATACGCGCGGATCAGCTGCTCGGTGGTGGGGTTCTCCGACTCGGCCGACGGCAGGATCCCCGCGTCCATGAACGTCGAGAAGTCCGCGGCCTCGCGGTTGAGACGGGCGTCGGTCGTCCGTTCGGCGGTGAGATGGAGCACCTGCAGCGTGAACAGCACCATGGCGGCGAACACGGCGGCAGAGGTGAGGGTGATTCCCAGCGTGATGCGCAGGCGCGCCGAGTACCACCATCGGACCGAGGGCGCCCTTCCCAGCCGCGGGGTCACTCCGGCGAGGAACGGGCGTAGGACCGCGAGGAGTCCCGGAGCGCCCCGTCGCTGCGCGGGTGTGCCGAGGCGTGCGGGGGCGGCCCCGTGGTCCCCGCGTGATCTGGGCGCCCTGTCTCAGCGGCGTGCGGCGGTGGTGTGCGGTCCCTCTGGGGCC
>NZ_JAALED010000374.1:0-1583 GCF_014145155.1 Dietzia sp. B19
ACCCGATCTCGCAATCGGGCGACGATCTCCGCCGGCCCGCCGGGCTGACGGCGGGCCGTGCGGGCCCCGGACACGTCGGCATCCAGGATCCGACGACCCACCACGTGGGACTCGAGGCCGCGCCGCACCACCTCGACCTCGGGGAGTTCCGGCATGTCAGCCCGCGGCCCGGTCCAGGGCGGCCCAGGCCTGCTCGGCGGCCTTCTGCTCGGCCTCCTTCTTGGTCCGACCGACGCCCTCCCCCAGTGGATCGTCACCGACCAGCGCCACCGCGGCGAAGGTCTTGTCGTGGTCCGGCCCGGTGGAGGTGATCTCGTACCGGGCCTTGGGCCGACCGAGCGCCGAACACTTCTCCTGGAGGCTGGTCTTCCAGTCCAACGCCGCACCCAGGGTGGGCACCACGCGGAGGCGCTCACCGATGATCCCCTCGACGATCCCCCGCGCCACCTCCAGACCGTGGGTCAGGTACACGGCGCCGAAGACCGCCTCCAGGGTGTCCGCCAGGATCGAGTGCTTGTCCCGCCCGCCGGTGAGTTCCTCCCCCCTGCCGAGCCTGAGGAGCGCGCCCAGTCCGTCGGGGCCCAGCTCGCGGGCGATGTCCGCCAGGACGTAGGTGTTGACCAGGCTGGCACGGATCTTCGCGAGGTCGCCCTCCGGGCGGTCCGGGTACGCGGTGTAGAGATGTTCGGTCACGACGAGCTCCAGGACGGCGTCGCCGAGGAACTCGAGCCGCTCGTTGTGTGGTAGGCCCCCGTGCTCGTAGGCGTACGACCTGTGGGTCAGCGCCTGTGCGGCCAGCTCCGCGGGGAGCTGCACACCCAGGACCGCGCCGAGCTCCGGGGAGGGGTCCGTCACCCGGCCCCCTCGTCGATCCCGGGGTCCGCGAACTTCTCCGCCAGGCCGGCCCAGCGGGGATCGATGCGTCCCTCGGTGCTGCCCGAGACCCCGTCCGGCGCGGGGGTGTCGGGGTTGACGCAGTCGCTGAGACCGTAGTCCGTGCACGTGGGCGACATCGGGAACTCGAGACCGAAGGCGTCGACCAGGGCGGGTTCCAGGTCCAGCAGGTCTCCGTCGAGCAGGCGCACCTCGTCCTGCTCCGCGCCGTCCGCCGCGGCCGTGCCCTCGACGGCGTACATCTCCGTCAGATCCACGGAGACCTCGCTGGTGAACTCGCCGAGACACCGCGCACATTCCACGGTGGCCCGCCCGGCGACGGTGCCGGTCACCAACACCCCTTCCTCGACGAAGGTCAGGGCCAGATCCAGGTCGACCTCGGCCCCCTGGGGGATCCGGATCAGCTCGACCCCGATGTCCGACGGCAGCACCGCGGCACGCTGGACCTGCGTCATCGCCCCCGGGGACCGGGTGATGCTGCGGGTGTCGAGGACGAGGGAATCGGCGGCCGGGCGGCCTTGGCGTCGCTTGCGGGAGGTGGTGGACACGCCCAGCAGACTACCCGTCTCCGATCAGTAGTCCCCGTACCCGTCGCCGTAGTGATCGCCCTCGCGCGCCCCGCGGCGGCCGGTGGCCTCACGCCGCCCGGCCGGGGTGACGCCGTGGAGCTCCTCGCGCCCGCGGGACAC
>NZ_JAALED010000375.1:0-3310 GCF_014145155.1 Dietzia sp. B19
GGTCCAGGCCACGAATCCGCCCTCGCCCTGCCCCACGATCACCGCCGAGGTGTGGCCGAGAGCGCGGATGAGGTGCGTGAGGTCGGCGGCCAGCGTCCACCCGTCGTAGCCGCGCGGTGGTTTGTCGGAGTCCCCGTGGCCGCGGAGGTCCACCGCGACGGCGTGGAAACCGGCCTCGGCCAGCGCGACGACGGGCGCCCGCATGGTCCACCAGATGCCGCCCAGGCCGTGGATCATCAGCACCAGCGGTGGCAGTTCACCGGGGACGGTGTCGGGCGGGAGAGCCTCGGCGACGTGCAGGCGGATGCCGTTGGCCGAGACGTCACGATGCCGCCACGACCCGTCGATCCTGACGATCGACGGGTCGGGCGGCCGGTGTGCTGGCGTCTTCAGCTGCGCGTGGCGGGCTGGGGCGTCTCGGTGACCCGGACCGTCCCGGGCCGCGGCTCGGCGCCCGTGGGCATGGCCAGCTTGAGGTCGGACACCGAGTCGATGGTGCGCTGGGGCTTACGGATCTTCTTGATCTTGCGGTAACCCAGCAGCCCGCACACCGCCGCCAGCAGCACCAGCACCACGAAGACGATGAGGAACCCGATCCAGTCCCACGACTTGGTACCGAACCACAGCGAGATGAGCTTCGCCCACATGAAGACGAACGGGAAGAAGGACATGAGGAGCAGCACGAGCGCCGCGACGAAGAAGCCCGACCCGGTGGCCGCCTTCTTGACCTGCTCGGTGACCTCGGTCTTCGCGAGCTCGATCTCCGCGCGGACGAGAGTGGACACCTGCGTCGTGGCGTTCTTGACCAGGGTCCCGATGCTGGCGTCGCCCCGACCGATCGAATCCGCGTCGTGCAGAGGGATCGATGCCTCGGTCGGCGAGTGGGTTCCCTGGGCGTGGCTCACGGTTGTTCCTCCATTGTCAGGCGACGGATGCACCGTCGTCCATCGTGCCACGACACGTGGCTGCCTTCACCCGCTACCCGGTCAGCCGCGCGTGCCCTTCTCCCTGATCTGCTCCATGATGGTCGGATCCGACAGCGTCGAGGTGTCCCCGCCGTCGCGGCCCTCGGCCATGTCCTTGAGCAGGCGCCGCATGATCTTCCCGGACCGCGTCTTGGGCAGCTCGGGCACGATCGTGATGTCGCGCGGCTTGGCGATCGGGGAGATCTCCCGCGACACCTCGGCCCGCAGCTCGTCGATGAGCTTCTGCCGGTCCTCCTCGGCGTCGACGTTGCCGCGCAGGATCACGTAGGCGACGATCGCCTGACCGGTGGTCTCGTCGTTGGCGCCGACCACCGCCGCCTCGGCGACCGCGCGGTGACCCACGAGGGCGGACTCGACCTCCGAGGTGGAGATGCGGTGACCGGAGATGTTCATGACGTCGTCGACGCGGCCCAGCACCCACAGCGCTCCGTCGGCGTCCCACTTGGCGCCGTCACCGGCGAAGTAGTACCCCTCCTCGGCGAACCGGGACCAGTAGGTGTCGCGGTAGCGCTCCATGTCGCCCCAGATGCCGCGGAGCATGGACGGCCACGGCTCGGTGAGCACCAGGAAGCCCTGCTCCTCCGCGCCGACCTCCTTGGCGTCGCTGTCCACGATGGCCACGTCGATGCCGGGCAGCGGCCGCATGGCCGAGCCGGGCTTGGTCTCGGTCACGCCCGGCAGCGGGGAGATCATGATCGCGCCGGTCTCGGTCTGCCACCACGTGTCCACGATGGGGGCCTTGCCGCCGCCGAGGTTGTCGCGGTACCAGCGCCACGCCTCCGGGTTGATCGGCTCACCGACGGAGCCGAGCAGGCGGATCGAGGACAGGTCGTGGGCGGCCGGGATCTCGGCGCCCCACTTCATGAAGGTCCGCACGAGGGTCGGCGCCGAGTAGTAGATGGTGACGCCGTACTTCTCGATGATCTGGAAGTGGCGGTGCTCGTCCGGCGAGTTGGGGGTGCCCTCGTAGACGATGCACTCGGCACCGTTCGAGAGCGGGGCGTACACGCCGTACGTGTGGCCGGTGACCCAGCCGACGTCCGCGGTGCACCAGTAGACGTCCTGGCCGGCCTTGTGGTCGAACACGTTGTGGTGGGTGTAGGACGCCTGGGTGAGGTAGCCGCCGGAGGTGTGGACGATGCCCTTGGGTTTGCCCGTGGTCCCGGAGGTGTAGAGCAGGAACAGCGGGTGCTCGGAGTCGAAGGCCTCCGGCGTGTGCTCGGTGGACTGCTGCGGGACCACCTCGTCCCACCAGACGTCCCGGCCCTCCGTCCACTCGACGTCCAGGCCGGTGCGGCGCACGACGAGGACGTTCTGCACGGACTTCGCGTGCCCGTCGACGCCCTCGAGATTGCCGGCCAACGCGTCGTCGACGCCGGCCTTCAGCGGCGCCGGCTTGCCACGACGGAACTGTCCGTCGGCGGTGATCACGAGCTTGGCCTCGGCGTCGTCGATACGGGAGCGCAGGGCGGCGGGCGAGAAGCCGGCGAACACGACGGAGTGGGTCAGGCCGAGGCGTGCGCAGGCCAGCATGGCGATGTAGACCTCGGGCAGCAGCGGCATGTAGATGGCCACCCGGTCGCCGGCGACCAGCCCGAGGGAGCTGAGGTAGTTGGCCGCGCGGCTGACCTCGTCCTTGAGTTCGGCGTAGGTGATGTCCCGCGCGTCGTCCTCGGGCTCGCCGATCCAGTGGATGGCCACCCGGTCGCCGTTGCCGGCCTCGACGTGGCGGTCCACGCAGTTGTGGGCCACGTTGAGCGTGCCGCCCACGAACCACTTGGCGACCGGGGCGTCGGACCAGTCGAGGACCTCGGACCACTCGGTCGACCAGTCCAGGCGCCGTGCCTGCTCGTCCCAGAACGCGAGTCGGTCGGAGGCTGCGACGTCGTAGAGGTCGGCCTGCGCGTTGGCCTGTGCGGTGAAGTCGGGGTCGGGGGCGTAGGTCTGGGTGTGGTCGTGATCGGTCATCAGCGGCTCTCTCTCGGGATATGTGTTCACGGCGGCCGGAGTCGACACGGCGGAAACGACCGGACCGGTTTCTGTGAGCGTAGTCACATACCTGGTGCCGTGTTTCGCAACACACCCGATAGGGGGACGCGGGGGGAGGCGGGGTCAGGACCTCGGCTCGCGGCCTGCGGATTCGCCGGACTTTCCGCCCTCCGCAGGGGTGCCGCCGGCACTCTTCGGGGTCTCGGCCCTCGCGTTGTCGGGGCCGTCGCCCACCGCGGTGGCGGGTGACGTCGTCGTCGCAGTCTTCCCCGCGCCCTTCGGCGCCTCGCCCGGCGACGTCCCGACGGTCCCGGGCGCCGTCTTCCCGGGCGCGG